>ONYJ01000094.1 GCA_900322025.1 uncultured Bacteroidales bacterium
CACGATTCGGGAGCATAGCTCAGTTGGTTTAGAGCATCTGCCTTACAAGCAGAGGGTCATAGGTTCGACTCCTATTGCTCCCACAAAAAGCACTATTTATGTAGTGCTTTTTTCTTTTATTATCTCTCTTTTCGCTCAAGGAATTGCTGATACATTTGGCCTGGCCTAATAGACATTTTTGGTGATGAAATCTTTGTATTATATTGAGTTTCCTAAAATTACAAAGATTATCATTGAAATGGTAAAAAAGTGCTTTTGTGTCTCTTACCGTGTGGACAGGAATGACATGGTGGTATAATTGTTGTAACAAATGGAGTGCTATTATAAATGTTATGAAAAAAATATATCTCGCTTTTTTATTGAATGTTGCAGCAATGGCTACGGCAGTTGGTCAAAGCTCTCCTCTTACAGTACATGAATTACGGCTTTCCAATGGTATGCAGGTGTGGTTGAACGAAGATCATTCCCAGCCTAAAGTTTATGGGGCTGTAGTTATAAGGGCCGGTGCAAAGGACTCTCCCAATACCGGCCTTGCTCATTATTTGGAGCATTTGTTATTTAAAGGCACAGAAGAACTTGGTACCGTAGATTATGCTAAAGAAAAAATCTATTTAGATTCTATAGCCTTATATTACAATAAGTTGTCTGAAGCAACGGATGAGGAGCAGCGTGGGGTGATACAGAAGGAGATAAATCGTTTGAGTTTGGCTGCCGCCGAATTTGCTATTCCAAATGAGTTTGATAAACTGATTACAAAATATGGCGGCACAAAACTTAATGCTGCAACCTCTTACGACTACACTTATTACCACAATACCTTTTCTCCGCAGTATCTGCGTCAATGGGCGGAACTTAATAGTCATAGATTGATAAATCCTGTGTTCAGAATGTTTCAGAGCGAACTTGAAACTGTGTATGAAGAAAAGAACCGTGCGGCAGACGATCCTATGCGGGCTACTTTAGATGAAGCTATCAAGTTATTTTGTGGAGAGGATAGCCCTTATTCTTATCCCATTATAGGAAGTACAGAAAATCTTAAAAATCCGCGTCTTGGACAGATGAAGGATTTCTTTGACAAGTATTATGTAGGCGCAAATATGGGCCTTATACTCTGCGGCGACTTTCAGACAGAAGGTATTGTACCACTATTAGAACAAACCTTTGGAAAGATACCAAAGGGTAGTGTTCCGGAAAAGGTGAAAGTTGAGCCTCCTAAGTTGGATGGAACAAAATCGGTGAAGATAAAGGCAAAGATTCCGATAGTAAAAGTGTCTGGCTATGCTTTCTCCGGCCCTGTGGATAAAGATCCTGATGCTGTGGCATTAAGCCTTGCTACAGAATTACTGTCTAATAATTTTACATCGGGCTTATTAGACTCTTTGTCTATAGAGCATAAATTATTAGCGGCAGCAGCATCTCGTATTTCATATTTTAATGAGGTAGGCGCTGTAGGCTATGCGGTGATACCTTCTCTGATATTTGGTTCTCGCTCAAAAGCAGAAAAGATATGCGCTGAGCAGATAGAGAAAATTAAGCGCGGTGAGTTTTCCGACAAAACTCTTGAATCTTTGAAATTAGATGCTTATAGCCGAACTGTGAGAAGTTTGGAAACTATAGACGAGCGTTCGGGAGTGATGCTTTCTGTAATGACGCAGGATAGGAGCTGGAACGATTATCTGTTGGAGTTGGAAAAGTTGAAAAATATTACGAGGCAAGATGTTATTGCGGCTGCCAACAAATATTTTAACAACAACAATATCTATTTCAGAAAAGTGTGGGGCAGTTATCCAAAAGATAAAATAGCTAAGCCCGATTTTGCCTCCATAAAGCCGAAAAATACAGATGCTAAGTCTGAATTTGCCCGCAAGTTGGAAAAGATACCTGTTGAGAAGAAAGCGCCGCGCCTGTTAGACTTTGAAAATGATATACAAAGAACGGAATTGAATAGCAATGTTACCCTTTATTATAAAAACAATAGTGTAAATGATCTTTTCAGATTTACTGTTAAGGTAGGAGAAGGCGACTGTAAAGATTCTGCTCTACCATATGCCGCATCCTTTGCTAATCAGTTGGGTACAGATTCGTTATCGCGGATACAACTATCCAAGGCATGGCAAGAATTAGGAGGACACTATTATTTTAATACTTCCAACAATACGGTTACCATGTATCTTTCGGGCTATGATAAGAATTTTGAGCCTTCTCTGCGCCTGTTGACTCATGTTATTGAGAACTTAAAACCCGATGAGAAAACTTTTAAGGAACTAAAGCAGTCTTTGAAGGTTGAGAAGAAGAGTTTTTTTGTTAGCGGAACATCTGCTATAATGCAGGCCGCGATGCATAGGACAATCTTTGGCCTCAACTCTAAATATCTGAGGAATCTGTCGGCAGGGGAGTTGCAGAATGTAGGAATGGAAGGTCTGCTTTCTAAATTAAAAGAGTTGCAGAATAAGCGGTGTGCTATATTTTATTTTGGCTCCCTTCCACAAGATAGGGTTGTTGCAACTATAAAATCTATATTTGATATAGACAGAAAAACAGCAGCCACAGAGCGGATATATTATCCATTTGAGCAGTATAGCCAACCAACAGTTTTCTTCTATAATCTGCCAGGCTCCAGACAAACTCAAATTATGAGCTATCAGGCATTTCCGGCCCCTTCCACCCCAAAAGAAAAAACACAGTTGAAACTTCTGGGAGAGTATGTGGGGGGAGGAATGTATTCGCTGATGTTCCAAGAGGTCCGAGAGTTTAGGTCTCTTTCTTACTCTGCCGGCGGTGGAGTATTAACTCAGGTGCCTGTGAATCCAGATAAGACGGCCATTTTTTATACTATGCTTGGGACACAGGCAGATAAAAGTTTATCGGCTCTGAAACTCGTGGATTCTCTGCTGAGAGATATGCCTATGCAAGACTCACGCTTTGAGGCCACTGTGAGCTCTTTGGAGGCCAAAATGAATAATGGATTTCCGGCACAGAGAGAAATTGGCGAGATAATACATGATTATAGGACAGTGGGCTATACAGAAGATCCTGATAAGCCAATTTATGAGAATCTACATTCTATCAGTATAGATGAACTCAAAAACTACTACAATAGCAATGTACGCAACGCAACAAGGTCTTATGTTATTGTAGGCGATAAGAAAAAACTGCCGATGAGCGAGTTTGCCAAATTCGGAAAAATAGTGGAACTATCTAAAGACGATATCTATAAATAACAATAATTTCTACTTCTTTTTTGTTGGGCGTTTATAACCGTCTTTTTCTGCTCGCGCCACCATTCTGGCAATTCTCTTTGCTGTATCTGGGTGTGTGGAGAACAGATTATTAACTGCATTCGAGGTGTTGGAATGGCCTTTTAGACCCTCTAATTTTTCAAAGGCCATAGCCATAAAGTATGGATTCTTACCATGTTTAACTAAAAAGTCGTATCCGTAATCGTCTGCCTGAGTTTCTTGTTTTCTGGAGAATGAATTGCCTGCGAGAGTCTGCCCAAGATCGCCGAGCTGTGAGGCCGATAGTGATGCTATGGTTCCGCCTGCTGCCATTAACCCATAGCGTGCTGCTGTTGTTAGCATAGCCTGCTGAAACTGTTTCTTTGTATGCTTTAGCCCAACATGTCCGATTTCGTGTCCAATTACGCCTAATACCTCATCGTCTGTCATCAAATCCATAAGTCCGGTGTAAACTCTAACGCTACCATCTGCACAGGCAAAAGCATTCACCTGATCTGTTTTATAAACCTTGAAATTGAGAGGAATGCCATCAACTTGTGTAAGCCCGGCAGTGAGTTTACGCAAACGCTTTGTGTAAGGGTCTGATTCAGGCAATACCGTATTCTGTTTGTCGGAATAGGCGATATATTCGCCTACATAGGCTTTGATTTGAGCATCTGAAAGTGTGGCAGCCTGTATAGCCTGCAAACCTCCCTGCATTAGTGCTTGCTCATTTAGCGTGCCGCAAGATGAGGTGAGAACTGCGCCTGAAAGCACTATGGTAGTAGCAAATATTCCGGCAACTTTTCTTATGTTGCCGCGTAAAATAGAACCTTTTCGATAAGCCAAATGAGCAAAAGCAAGCTTGCTTGATTTGCCATGGCGAGAAAAGCTGCGTAAAAACGAAAGAATACTATATTTGTTCATGACGAGGATGTAGATTAGTTGTTTTTTTCTAAATTTGTACGATGTCAAAATTAGTAAAAAAAATGAGAGCGGTGAAATTATCTTTAAGTCTTGTGGTTTTTGCAGTCTTTTTTCTTGGCAGTTGTGCTTTACAAACTACACAGACCCCTCAGAGAATAGATGATTTTGTAGTTAAGGCTCAAGTAGAGTCTGCTGGTTATACTCAGGACGACTGGAAAAAATCAATCGAGGAATATGAGAAGCTTATTGCTGAGTATGAGCAAAATATGAATACTTACTCGGCAGAAGACAAGCAAAGGGTGGCTAATGCGGTAGGCCGTTATCACGCCTTGCTTTTAGACAGCGCAGTAAAAGAGTCTGCCGATAGTATAAAGGCTATGATGCAGGAGTTTGCAGATATTTCTAAGCTTATTCCGGCCTATATGGATGGCTTTTCGGATGTGTTTAAGGGCGATTCTCTGAAGTTGGAGAGGCTCTTTACGGATATATTTGCTTCTGAACCTGTGAAGGATATGATAGAGAGCATTACATCTATTTTTACCAGCTTAGGGGTTGGTGTTTCTTCAAAGAGTACTGATTCTGTGGAGTTTGTATTAGATACGCTTCCGGAGGCCGAGCCCGTGGAGCAGTTTACGGAGTAGGGCAGAGGTTGTAATAGAATAACAAGTATTAGAGCAACAATCGTAAGATGAAAGGAATTATTTTGGCAGGCGGCTCAGGAACCAGGCTCTATCCCATAACAAAGGGAGTGAGCAAGCAGCTACTGCCTATATATGATAAACCCATGATTTATTATCCCATTTCTGTGCTTATGCACGCAGGAATAAGGGATATTCTTATTATTTCAACTCCGGCAGACTTACCTTCTTTTAAGAGATTACTTTTAGATGGCTCTGATTTTGGAGTTAATTTCTCCTATGCAGAGCAACCCTCGCCGGATGGCTTGGCGCAGGCTTTTCTTATAGGGGAGCAGTTTATTGGCAACGATTCTGTGTGCTTAGTTTTGGGCGATAATATATTTTACGGCAATAATTTCTATAATCTTCTTGCAAAAGCCGTAGATAATGTTGCAAATCAAAAAGCTACTGTTTTTGGCTATTGGGTAAATGAACCTCAACGATATGGTGTGGCGGAGTTCGACTCTGACGGTAATGTGTTGAGCATAGAGGAGAAACCTAAAGAGCCTAAAAGTAATTATGCTGTAGTAGGGTTGTATTTTTATCCAAACAGCGTGGTGGAAATAGCAAAAAAGATAAAACCTTCTCATAGGGGAGAATTGGAAATTACATCTGTAAATCAGGAATATTTGAAGAGAGGTGATTTACGGGTAGAAAAATTCGCTCATGGCTTTGCTTGGTTGGATACCGGCACACACGATTCACTATATCAAGCTACTAACTTTGTGCAAGTGTTAGAGGCCAGACAGGGTATCAAGATAGCTTGCTTGGAAGAAATAGCGTTTTTGAATGGTTGGATTTCTGCGGCTAAATTAGAGGAGATGGCGGCCCCTATGGCTAAGAATCCATACGGTCAGTATCTTTTGGAAATAGCTCAGGGAAAAAGAAAGATATGGAAATAATACCTACCGCAATACAAGGCGTGCTTATACTCAAACCGCAAATTTTTGGAGACGAACGAGGCTATTTCTACGAGACGTACAATAAAAAGCTCATTAAGGAATTAGCTCCGGAAATTCCGGATTTTGTGCAAGATAACCAAAGCTTTTCTGCGCATGGTGTGTTACGTGGTCTTCATTTTCAGCGAGCTCCTTACTCGCAGGCAAAGCTATTGCGGGTAGTTAGCGGCAGAGTGCTGGATGTGGCTGTAGATTTAAGAAAAGACTCGCTTACATTCGGCAAGCATGTTTCTGTAGAATTGAGTGACGAAAATCATTTGCAGTTTTTTATACCGGAAGGGTTTGCACATGGATTTTCGGTGCTGAGTTCGGAGGTGGTCTTTCAGTATAAATGCTCTAACTTTTACAATAAGGAAGCAGAGGGTGGTATTATATATAACGATCCGGCATTGGGTATAGATTGGAAGTTGGATAATACCGAAGTGCTTCTGAGCCCAAAGGACAGATTACACCCAACTTTAGAAGAATATGTGAGGATGGGTTATCCCGGCGGCTTTTAACTATGTTAGCGAATAGATATGGCAGCTCTTGAAAAGTTGATGAAAACAAAAAATAAACTCTCAGGTTCTAAGAACATTTTGGTAACGGGCAGTAACGGGCAGTTGGGGAGTTCTTTGGCGCTTATGGCCAACAACGATGATGCCCGTTTTTTCTTTACAGATATTGATACTTTAGACATTACAGATTACAAAGCGATTAGCCGTTTTATTAAGGAGCACGGCATAGATATAGTTATAAACTGTGCTGCATACACAAATGTGGATAATGCAGAGGACGATGTGGAGGCGGCATATAAGATAAATGCGGAGGCCCCTGGGAATCTTGCAAAAGCTTGTAGGATAAATAAGGCTGCTCTTATACATGTATCCACAGATTATGTTTTTGGGAAAGAGCGTTCTATGTTACCCAGAACTGAGGAGGTAAAACCTTCTCCTACCGGGGTATATGGAAAGTCTAAGCTTGCCGGTGAAGAAAGAGTTGTATCTGAATTCGGAGAATCTGAGGGAGCGCGGTATGCGTTAATCAGAACAGCATGGCTTTATTCAGAATATGGTAAAAACTTTGTTAAGACCATGCTCGCCCTGTTTTCAACTAAGGAGAAAGTGAGTGTGGTTTTTGATCAGGTAGGTACTCCTACCTATGCCTCAGACCTTGCGGCGGTGGTTTATAGAATGGCTATGGAAATGGCAAATGGCTACTTCCGCAAGATAGACAACGGCATATACAATTTTACTAACGAAGGCGTTTGTTCGTGGTACGACTTTGCAGCGGCTATAGCTGAGTTTACTAATTCTTCTTGCAAAGTATTACCTTGTCATTCAGATGAATATAAAAGTAAAGTAAAGCGGCCTAATTATTCAGTGTTGGATAAGAGCAAGATAAAGCAACGCTTGCAGATAGAAATACCGCACTGGAGAGAATCGTTGAGAATTTGTATAGAAAATCTTGTAGGCTAAGAGTGAGATGCTGACTAAAAGTATTATGATGAGAGGTGTATGAAAGCAATACTTATAACGGGCGGAGCGGGTTTTATTGGCTCACATGTGGTTAGATTGTTTGTGAATAAATATCCGCAGACAAAAATTATAAATTACGACAAGCTCACATATGCTGGTAATTTATCTAACCTTAAAGATATAGAAGGCCACCAAAATTATGTATTTGTAAAGGGTGATATTCTGGATGCTAAGAAAATACGCTCCACTCTTGAAGAATATAAAGTGGATGGAATAATTCACCTTGCAGCTGAAAGTCATGTAGATCGTAGCATTAGAGACCCTTTTGCTTTTGCAAAAACTAATGTGCTGGGTACTCTTACCTTACTGCAAGAAGCGAAGGATTTTTGGGGATGCAGCCTTGCCAATGCTGCCCAAAGTAGTAAGAAATATCGTTTCTATCATATTTCAACAGACGAGGTGTATGGCTCGTTAGACTTTGACGGCAGCCTTTTCAAAGAAACAGATCGTTATGAGCCCCATTCTCCTTATTCTGCTTCCAAGGCTTCTTCTGATCACTTTGTTAGGGCTTATCACGATACCTTTGGCTTACCTGTGGTGCTCACCAATTGCAGTAATAACTATGGACCATATCAGTTTCCTGAGAAATTGATACCATTGATGATAAATAATATAGAGCATAACAAGCCTCTGCCGGTTTATGGTAAGGGCATTAATGTTAGAGACTGGCTATATGTAGAAGATCATGCCAAGGCAATAGACTTGGTATTTCACAAGGGGACTGTTGGGCAGACATACAATATAGGGGGATTTAACGAGTGGCGTAATATAGATATAGTAAAGTTGATAATCAGGATAGTAGATAGGGAACTGGGGCGTGCAGAAGGAGCCTCCGATAAACTTATTACCTACGTGGCAGATCGGGCCGGACATGATTTGCGCTATGCAATAGATTCGTCGAAGCTTCAGAAGGAATTGGGATGGAGGCCGGAAACGACTTTTACACAAGGTATAGAGAAGACTATAAAATGGTATCTGTCAAATAAAGAGTGGATAGACAATATAACTAAAGGAGCTTATAAGCGTTATTACAAGAGTATGTACGCCAATCGCAAGTAGATTAGTAAAGATTCAGATATTAAGCGCAGTTAAATAGAACCAGATATTAATACATAGAATTATTACGGCAATGAAATTTTTTATAGACACAGCTAATCTTGAGCAGATACACAAGGCTCAGGCTTTGGGAATTTTGGACGGCGTTACTACCAATCCATCTCTTATCGCAAAGGAGGGAGTTAAGGGTAAAAACGAGATATTCAAACACTATAAGGCTATATGCGATATAGTGTCTGGCCCTGTTAGTGCAGAAGTTTTTGCAACCGATTATGATGGTATGATAAGAGAAGGCGAAGAGCTATATCAAATAGATCCGGCAAAAATTACTATAAAACTTCCTTGTACAGAAGATGGCATTAGAGCTGTTAAGTATTTTTCCGACAAAGGGTACAGGACAAACTGTACTCTGATATTTACGGTAGGGCAGGCTTTATTGGCAGCAAAGGCCGGTGCCACTTATTGCAGCCCTTTCATAGGTAGGTTAGACGATATAGGAGAAGATGGTATTCAACTAATTGCTCAGATAGTAGAAACATATTCCTATTATGGGTTTGGTACTCAGGTATTAGCGGCTTCTATACGCCACACAAATCATATACTCAGGTGCATAGAGGTAGGTGCCGATGTGGCTACCTGCCCATTGAAGGCTATACTGGGCTTAGTAGAGCATCCTCTTACTACTAAGGGATTGGAAATTTTCTGCAAGGCTGCAGATTCTATGAAATAAGCTTGCTGATTCTAGCAAGTTATCTGTTAGAACAAGCGTATGCCTGATAATCTGAAACATTCGGCAATAAGGGGAGCGAGGTGGGGGTTTGTGGAAAACCTTTCTTCTCTTGCCGTAACCTTTATTGTGTCGCTTGTTCTGCAAAGGTGGTTTCTCTCTCCAAGAGAATTTGGATTGGTAGGGCATCTTGCTTTTTTTGTGGCTATATCCATTTCGTTGATAGATAGCGGTTTTTCTGCCGCCATAATCAGGAAGTCTAACCCTTCAAAGGTAGATCTTTCTACAACCTTTGTTACTAATCTGCTGATTAGCATTGTGCTGTTTGCTGTATTGCAGGTTACGGCTCCGTATATAGCATTGTATTTTTCTGAACCTCTGCTTGTTAAAATTATTAGAGTGCTTTCGGTTATACTGATTGTTAATGCTATATCCATTATTCAAAGAGTATTGCTTATAAAAGCCATAGACTTTAAGAAACTTACCGTGTGTAGCATAACATCTTCTGTATTAAGTGGTATAGTGGGAATATTTATGGCTATGCGGGGTTATGGAGTGTGGAGTTTGGTTTGGCAGCAAATTACACGCCAGACTGTTAATAGTATAATGCTTTGGATATTTGGTAGCTGGAAGATTCATATAGCTTTTAGCCGGAAGAGTTTTAACGAGCTATTCTCTTATGGTTCAAATGTGCTTATAACCGGTTTACTCGATACCGTTTACCGGAATATATATTTCCCTGTAATAGGTAAAGCTTTTGGTACGGCCACATTAGGGCAATATTCCAATGCAGAAAAATACGGCAATGTAACTTCCGGCAATCTTTCTCAGGTGGTGCAGAGGGTGAGTTTTCCGGTGCTTAGCAAGGTAAAAGATTCAGACGACAGGCTAAAAAATGTATTTCGTACAATACTTAAAGTGGTTATGGCCGTATCTGTATTAGCCTCGTTTTGTGTTGCTGCCTTAGCTACTCCTTTGATAGTGGGTTTGGTAGGGGAGAAATGGGCCTTAGCAGCCCATCTGCTTTCCATCGTCTGTTTGGCCGGTGCTTTCTATCCTTCGCACTATTTATATCAGAATCTATTGCAGATAAAGGGCAAGATGCGGCTTTATCTGGCTCTGGATATTTTTAAAAAACTCCTGCTCACTATTTCTATTGCGATAGGTTTGTTTTACAGAGATATAGACACTCTTCTTTGGGGTATGGTTGTAGCCTCTGTAATTACGCTTGTTGTGTTTGCATATTTTTCGGGCAGGAGTATAGGTTATTCTATTGTTGCTCAAATCAAAGATTTGTTGCCAATGTTTTTGATAAGTTTTATTATTGCTCTTGTTGTTGGAGTTGCAGCGGCCTTGCTCATATATCTTAGCAGAGCGGCAGGCTGGTGGAATGTTACTTGGACAAATCTTTTGGCGGTTGTCGTTTCTTTGATTTTGGGTGGTGGCTTGTTTTTGCTCGTATATAAACTATATCCGCAGAAGGAGATAGCCGAAATAAAGAACTTGATATCTGTTTGGAAGAAAGGTGCTGAATAATGGCATAATGGCTGGAACAATAAATTCTAAAATGTATGGCAGATGTTGCTGTAATTGTAACTGTTTATAATAAAGAGGCTTATCTTAGGGATACTATAGAAAGCGTAATCTCTCAGAAAACATCTCACTCCGTACTATTGCTACTCAGCGATGATTCCTCTTCCGATGCCAGCCGTGCTATATGCGCCGAGTATGCCTCTAAACTCCAGCAGCCACACTGTAGAATATTGGATATAACAGATGGAGGACATCGCGGAGTTGTAGGTAATTTTATCTATTGCTTGGAATATGCTCTACAGGCAGGAGTGCGCTATTTCAGCCAGTTAGACAGCGACGATATGTTTGCCGATGCAGATTTCTTGGAACGGCAACTTACACAATTAGAACAAACCCCGGAGGCTCAAGCAGTTTGCAGCTCGTTTTTTATGGTATCTGCAGCGGATAATTTGGAAAAAGCCAGAAATGAATTCCAAAGTGTGTGCAAAGCTGAAACACCATATAAGAGATTGAATATAAACACAGAAAGCCTATTATCTAAAAATAATCCGTTAGTAGCCGGTGGAGTTACTTATAGGGCAGAGCACATAGGTTCATTTCTACAACAGTTTGCCTGTTCGGATGATGCAACGCAGGATTTACCTCTGTGGTTATTTCTCTCTACCAAGGGTGTGTTTTTGGGCTGCAACCAACCCTCTCTTGCCTACAGAAATTTAGCAGAGAGTGTTAGCCGGTCTGAGAATATAGATTCTCAGATAAAGTTTCAGCAGGCTTCTCTAAACACCCGACTTCGTTTTATAGAATATCTCGAACTACAAGATTATAATATACCAGCCCTTAATTTGGAGAAATGTAAGCAAAAAGCTCACATATTATTTGTGCTGAAGAAGTTGAGGCACTATGCTAAATTGTCGCCGAAAAGTTTCGGGAGTCAGCTTGCAGAGGCTATAAAGAAATATCCTGTGCTTGTTTTTTACAGAGATTTCTGGAGGGCTTTAGGAGTCTATATCAAGAATTGTTCTCCATTTAATGCTACCTAAATTGCTGATAACAGCGTACTTGTTCAGTTTCTGAGTTATTTCGGTGTTCGATTTTGCCTGCGCCGAAATTACAGAGATTAGTTCTTCCCACTGTCTGGAATTCAGTCGCTTCCAAGAGGCAGGCTCTATGTGAAATGTTATGGGTTCTATATGGCCTGCTTTATGAAAACCTAATTTTGAATAGACTTCACCACTTCCCCATTCGTTATCTGAATAACTCATTATCTCAATTCGTCTTGCCTTGTCAGATGTGGGAGGCATTTGATGTGCAACATCTGTTGAAAATCTTTTGAGTATTTTGCCCATTCCGCCAACTATTCTGATATCTGGCAGGCTTGCATAGCGTGTCCATTCAAAGGCCTCTGACACCTCTCTATCTGCAGGCTTAAAGGTGTGCATAAATTGAGCGGCGGCTACTATATCCTGTTTGTAGAGAAGTAGATAATTGGTTTGCTTTTTCAGAAAACCATAGGTATGCCAGTTCTCCAGAAAGCGTTGAACTTTTGCCGTAAAGATATCTGGTGTCATGCCATAGCGCGCACAATTGCCTAAGCAGACAACTGTGCATAGCCTACCGTGTATTTTTCTAAAATGCCCGAGTTTTGCCAGTATCCTGCCTTGTGTGGCGGTTAAAGCACCCCTCCATCTGTCTTCATACACAAAAAAGGTTGAATCGTGAGTCTCTTGCGTGCTTGTTTTTGAAAAAGATGTCATTTGTGGGGTGTTGGATATGGGTACAAGTACCATGGAGAGCGATTTTTCTGCAAAGTGTATGATATTGTCGCTTATCCGGTATTCTATAGATGAGTTATGCAACCATTCCAATACTTCTTGCCTGAAATTTAAGGTCTTATTCTGCAATAATTCACTCATTTGAAGTTTATCGGAAATAAAATTTGCATAAAATAATTAAAATCTATACTTTTGCAGCCCTAAAGCCTAATTGGCATTGGAGATCCGCTAGCTCAGTTGGTAGAGCACAACACTTTTAATGTTGGGGTCTCGGGTTCGAACCCCGAGCGGGTCACTAAAGCCCTCAGAGAAAATAGCCTCTGGGGGCTTTTCTATTTTTGCTTGACTACAATCTGCCCGTCTGTCAAAGTTAGTTCTATGTTATCGCCTGGTTTTAGCTTTCCGGATATTATGGCTTCAGATACCGGGTCTTCTATAAGCTTTTGGATAGCTCTTTTGAGAGGTCTTGCTCCATATTGTGGGTCGTATCCTTCTTCTGCAATAAACTTCTTTGCACTTGCGGTAATCTTTAATTTGAAACCTATTTGCTCCACTCTTGCATATAGGCCTTTAAGCTCAATATCTATAATCTTTTCAATATCTTCTTTTGTGAGCGGATTAAACAAAATTTGTTCGTCGAGACGATTTAGGAACTCCGGTGCAAAGTGATTCTTGAGGGCCTTGTCTATAATGCTCTTGTTCTTAGAAGCTACATCGAGTTTAGTTTGTGTGGCGTAGCCAACTCCTTGTCCGTAGTCTTTCAGTTCTTTGGTGCCTATGTTTGAGGTAAGAATGAGTATAGTATTGCGGAAGTCTATATTGCGTCCGTTGCTGTCTGTCAGTCTTCCTTCGTCGAGTACCTGCAACAATAGATTGAATATATCCGGATGTGCCTTTTCTATTTCGTCTAACAGAACTACACAGTACGGTTTGCGGCGTACCTTTTCTGAAAGTTCTCCACCTTCGTTATAGCCTATGTAGCCCGGAGGAGCTCCTATCAGCCTGCTAACAGAAAATTTCTCCATAAATTCACTCATATCTATACGAATCAGCGAGTCTTCTGTGTCGAATAGATTTTTAGCCAATATTTTAGCCAGTTGC
>ONYJ01000022.1 GCA_900322025.1 uncultured Bacteroidales bacterium
GCGGGACGGGTCACGGCATCCTGACCGGGCAGTTTTGTAACCTTATCCTGATAGAGCACCTGCTGATAGGGGGTACCATTCTCAGGGCTTACGACAGGCTGTGACGCGTTGTCCGCATTTGCCTTGTCCGCATCTACAACCGCGTTGTTCAGCATGATCTTTTGCGTATTGCGTAAATAATATATATTTAGAGTTTCATTTTTATCTAAATCAACCTTATCTCCTTCATGTATATAGCCCCTATCAATAAATTCGCTGTTATCAGGATTACCGGTACTTTTGTATATTTCGTAGCCTAATAGGGTATAGCCAAGATATTTATTGGAAAAAGTGAATGTTGTAGGGCTTGTTAGTGTCGTTTGTGATGGCTCTGTTTTGTATTCTCCTCTATGGTTTATATTAGTTTTCTTTGGGTCCTCCAAATAATGATTAATCGTGACATCATTTGAACCGCTCACCCATTGGTATAGATTAATTGTTTCAAAATCATCATAATCAAATTTGGTAAGAAATGTTAATACCGTATTAGTTTCAACATGTAGCCATTTGTAGTTTTTCCAAATTTCGCTATTAATAAATTGTGATTGATATAATCCTGAGTATTTTTCAAATGCATTTTGTGTAAATTGTGTATAATTACCATATATGTCTTTTATCCACGTCCCATAGTAAAAGTTTATTTGAATTAATTTTCTATTATAATATAATCGTACTATAGTGCTTCCATCCGGCTGCACCGTATTCATGTCATATCGAGTCGTGCTAAGGGTAAGATGTTTAAAGATGCTATAATCGTTGCTATTATTGTATTTATTCACAATGTTTTGAGCTTTGAAGTCTTCCTCAAATTCTTGAAAACTAGGTTTCTCTCCAACATTGCATTCAGGGCCATCAAGCGTCGAGAAATAGTAATATTTCTTTTCAGAATCATTATCGATTTTCGGATCATCATCAACATCTTGTACAAAAAGTTCAACCTTAACTTTTGCTTTTTCCGGTTTCTGCCAGTCAAGGACTGCATAGCAATTACCTGTATCGGCATTGAATGCATTATTATTCAAATTAATACGGCTGATCTCTCCTATTTTTTCTAAATTATCCAAGTAGGTAAGGATATTATAGTCATTATCATTGACTTCAGTTCCAATGTTTTTCGCCTCTTTCTTTGCATCCTCCATTGCAGTCTTGGCTTTGTTATAATCCTCTTCTGTGTAGAAGCGCCATATAGGCTGATCATATTGATAATGTTCTACCAATGCCAATACCGTGTGTGTTCCATATTTTTTCCACTGCCATTTGCCATTTTCATAGACGCACTGAATATCGCTAACAGGATTTTGCGCACGATCCGGTATTTTTGTCACATTCTCCCAATAATATCCATAATACCAATTATATTCTTTCTTTTTCCAAGACCCATCAAAATAACGATACTCTTCTGAGAATATCCCGCCAAATAATGGGTATGTATAGCTCTTATATCCATCGGGAATCTCTGTATCTGAAATGTCATACCACTCTGTTACGCTCTGCTCTTCTTGTTCATTAGTAGTTGACCTCGGCAGCCAGCATCCATTCCGGACCGATGTAGTCGGCTCAGCAATTTGTGGATTTGCAGTGGTTGACATAGGATTGGCATCAATGGTCTGGCCACTGATGATTTGAGTCGGGGCAATGTTTGCCTTAATCGTCCCGTCCTCTGCCGTGTACGTTCCACCGGCAAGATCGTAGAACAGCCATGCAGTATCTCTCTCATAGGTAATGGTGAATGTCTGATTATTTTCACGTATCGTTTGATACTGCGGATAGCTTCCGACCACATGGAAGCCGGGAATGGCAAGGGGCGTTATGGTAACTACGCTGTTCTTGTCTGCTTTGAGATCATCGTCCGAGACTGTAACAACTCCCTGCTCTGGTGACCCCTCCGAAGCGGCCGAATAATCCGCGTAGGTTAGGTTCGTTGTGTCAATATACTTACTGCCATCCTCTTCCTTCGTCTTAACAGTGGCAGTTCCTCTGGAGTTCCGAAGCTGATATTGAATCGAATAGCTGACCTGTTTGTTCGCTCCTTGAAAGACCACGACATAATTTGCATCTGAGTTGATGTTTTGCGAAGAGAAATCAA
>ONYJ01000212.1 GCA_900322025.1 uncultured Bacteroidales bacterium
AAAATGCAGAGCAGGCGGAAAATGCAAAGCGTGCAACCGATGCAGAGAAAGTGAGCGAAGTGGGGAGTGTAGTTTATTCCATCCAGATTATGGCGGTTAAGAAAAAGCTGCCTGCAAACTCCGGAGAATTTAAGGGGCTAAAGGATGTGGGCTGTATTTCAGACAAAGGTTTCTATAAATATCACTATGGCGAGTATAGGACCAGACAGCAGGCTTTGGCCCGGTTGGCGCAAGTGAGAAAGATGTTTAAAGGGGCTTTTGTAATTAAATTGCAGAATGGTACAATAGTAAAATAGTACACGAGAATAAATAGGAAACAGGCAATATAGGAGGTATAGATATGAAAATTACTAACAGCCAGAAAATAGGCATATTTGTATTAGCCATAGCGGCATTGCTTTTCTTTGGTCTTAATTTTCTCAAAGGTTATGATTTGTTTGGCAAGAAGAATGTATATTACACCTATCTTTCTGAGGTGGAAGGTTTAACGGCTACTTCTCCTATATATATCAGGGGCCTGAAGGTTGGGGCGATAGAGAAAATTAGTCTGAATCCGGTAAAGGATAGTTTTCTGGTGTGTTTTAGCGTTAAAAAAGACTACCTAATACCGTTGGATTCCAGGGCAGAGGTATATAGTTCAGATTTGCTTGGCGGAAAAGCATTGAGGCTTGCCTTGGGTGAATCTTCTATAGGGGCTGTAAATGGCGATACGCTCAAGGGGCGTAGTGTTCCGGATATGTTGTCTGTTCTGTCTGGCTATATGGGGCCCTTGAAAGATCAGCTTGCACAGACACTGGATAACCTGAACACAACTCTTGTTTCAATTAACGCTACCTTGGATTCTTCTGCAAGAGAAAACCTACACTCTTCTCTAAGACGCCTGAATGGTACTTTGGCCAATGTCCAGAATTTTAGTGAGCAACTAAACAAAATGGCTCCGGACCTTTCAGCATCGCTGAAGAACATCAATACCATTTCTCAAGAGTTGAGTTCTCCACAAAACGGACTCGGCTCCGCAATAAGCAATATAAACAAGACAGCAGAAAACCTTTCTTCCCTAAAACTCGCCGAAATGGTAGATAATCTGAACCTGATGATTCAGAAGATTCAGTCGCCTAATTCTACAACAGGTAAACTTATGAATACAGACAGTATTCATAACTCGGTAGATAGTCTTTTGAACGAGATAGATGACCTTGTAAAAAAGATAAAATCTGAGCCTAAGAAATACCTCCGACTAAGTGTGTTCTGATTAGATGATTAGAGGGTGATGTTCTTATATTAGGCTGTTAATCATTGCACTACACGAAAGTATTTTTTTTCGTGTTGATTTATAAGGCTCTTAAATTTTTTTTCACAAAAACAAGAGCCGGCGATATTTTTTTTAACTTTTTATTTACCATTTTTGTTCTGCCAAAGCCATTGGCGTTTTTTTCTTATATCATTTGATTTTAATGAGCGAACTCAATCATATAGAAGTTTGGAAGCGTTGCTTGCAGATAATAAAGAGTAATGTGCCCGATGCTGTGTACCAGACATGGTTTGTGCCTGTAAAGCCTATATCGCTGGAGGGTACCAAGCTTACAATAGAGGTGCCTTCCGATGCTCACATGCGGCAGTTGGAAGAGATGCCACTAATAGATATTTTGGCAAAAACTCTCAGGAGGGTGATTGGGGAAGATGTGTGTTTGATTTACAATATTCGCTTTCTGAAATCTACGGTAGCTTACCCACATCAAGAAAATGCAATAGCAAGCAACAGACCGATACCTTTTCCTAGGAATGAGAGAGAGAGTATCAATCCTTTTGTAATTCCCGGAATTCGTAAGCTGACAATAAAACCTAATCTCAATCCGAAATACACCTTTGAGAATTTTATAGAGGGTTCCTGTAACAGACTTGCGAGAACTGCCGGATTAAAGGTGGCTGCAGCTCCGGGGAGTAACAGCAATCCGTTCTGTCCGTTGTTTATATATGGAGGCTCGGGCTTGGGAAAAACTCATCTTTCTCAGGCTATAGGCTTAAAAGTAAAAGAGTTGCATCCGGAGAAAATAGTGCTGTATGTTAGTGCGCACGTATTCAAGACGCAATATCAGGAGGCTTATGTAGGCAATAAAATTCCGGATTTTCTTCATTTTTATGAGCAGATAGATGTGCTTATAATA
>ONYJ01000122.1 GCA_900322025.1 uncultured Bacteroidales bacterium
CTTTAGACACTTTAGTTGCTTTAGTCGCTTTAGTACCTTTAGATGTTTTAGAAGTTTTAGATGCTTTAGTAGCTTTAGAAAAAAAGAGAATAAATAAAATCGGAGATCGAATGACCTCCGAATATAATTGGTGGGCCTGAAAGGAGTCGAACCTTCGCGAAACATGGTTTAGGAAACCACTGCTCTATCCACTGAGCTACAGGCCCATAATCGCCATTGATGGCGCAAGAGATATTATAGCACATTTCCATTCTGAAGTAGTATAAAAACTTTTAAGGTTTTTCTGTGCTTGTATATTTAGTTATTTGTAAAACTAAATTCTACTCTTCACCTCGCTAAAGTAGAAATCACCTTTACAACAGCCTCCTGAGAACTTAATGTTGCAAAAATACTGCATACATATGAAAATATGATTACATAGCGCGTTCCTATACAGAGTCATTCTTGTTTGCGGGCTTTTTCCCTATCTATGATTCTGCGAACAAGTTCCTTTATTTTTGGAACCATCAGGAAAAGCCCTATACAGAAAACACACCCGTAGATTATTTTTTCAAACATTATGAAACACCTCCTTCTCGAGATACATAAGATATTTTTCTTTCCAGAATGGTCACGCCCCTTAAGGCTGATTGTCCTATTTATTCTGTGGGTTTTAGCAATAACCACAAGCCTACCTTTTGATATTATTCAAGATCCCATCTCTGACATTTCCGCCACTACCATATTTAGTTTCCTTAGAGAAAATTCGCGTATTGTGATATTTATTGCATTTCTTTTTTGCGTCTTATATTCAGTCGCCTTAATCCTATGGATGCTTCTAGGGACTTTTAAATCACCGCTATCTGAATTTTTTGCACGGCTACTCGAAATATTCAGCCAATACTGGCTCTTATTAATTTCCGTTTATTTGCTCCTGTCTAATATTTGTGAAGGTCACTGGATTTACAATTTTTATTTATATATTGTGAACCTTCCTTCTTTTATTCGAGTTTTCCTACTCTTTTCTATGATTATTGGCGTAATCGTAGATATTGCATCATATGTCATTTGGTACAAAAGGCCATAAACTCCAAACCACCTGACAAACACAAGAAGCTAACCCATTCTTTTATTTGCGATGCCGGGCATATTGAAAGGAGATGCCCATGAAGCATAAACATTTGACTTTGGATGAACGATACAAGATTCAAAATATGCTAGATGTCAAAGAATCTTTCTCGTCCATCGCGCGAACTTTGGGTCGGGATCGCTCAACCATTTCAAAAGAGGTACGCAACCACCTCGCATTTAAGCAATCTGGCGGATTTGGCCGTCACTTCAACGATTGCATAAAGCGAAGAACTTGCGAACGGTATCCTTGTACCAAAGGCTGTCCTTCCTGTAAAGGGAAGCCGTGTCACGAGTGCATACACTGTTGCCCTGAATACGAAAAAGAGATATGTAAACGCCATATCTCCAAACCGTATGTATGTAATGGTTGTACTAAAAGGCCAAGCTGTAGCCTCGAAAAACGCATATACTCTGCACGCACCGCCAACCAAGAGTACAAACTCACATTGCGAGAAACGAGGCAAGGCGTAACAATAACTGAGGAAGAAGCTATTTCTCTTGATAAGCTCATCTCACCCCTCATCCTAAATGGTCAATCCATACACCACATTGTTAAGACTAATCCTTCTGAAGTCATGTACTCAGAAAAGACCATTTACAACTATATGGATGCGGGGTTATTTTCTGCCAAGAATATTGACCTTCCTCGCAAAGTACGCTTTAGACCTCGCAAGAGCAATCATGATACCGTTAAAGTGGATAAAGGCTGTCGGATTGGCCGTACATACGATGATTTTAAGGAATATATGAAGGACCACCCAGATACGCCAATTGCGGAACTGGATTCTGTGATTGGTTCCGTTGGTGGCAAATGCCTTCTTACAGTGCACTTTGTTGGTTCCTCATTCATGCTGGCTTTCCTTCGTGAAAGAAACACGGCTGCCTCTGTTGCAGCAATCTTTAACAACCTCTATGAGAAGTTAGGATACAAGAAGTTTGCTAAACTTTTCCCTGTAATTCTTACCGATAACGGTAGCGAGTTCTCTGATCCGATCTCTCTTGAAGTTGACGAGGATGGCGTTATTCGCACAAAGTTATTCTACTGCAATCCATCTTCTCCCTACCAGAAAGGCGCAGCAGAGAATAACCATGAGTTCATCAGGAGAATACTGCCCAAAGGCAAGTCCTTTGACGAACTTACACAAAAAGATATTGACCTAATGATGAACCACATAAACTCGTACAAAAGAGAAAATCTCGCATGGCATTCACCTTACGAGATTTTCGAACTCTTTTATGGTCGAGACACTTTAGATATCTTAGGAGCAAAGGCTATCCCTTCCAAAGATATTATCCTTACTCCTAAACTCTTAAAGTAGTCTCTTTGTAGCCCGGCATCGCGACCAAATTCATATGTTTTCACAGGGGTCGAAGTTCACGTTACAAAACTTGGGAAACGTCGCTACCTCTATTAAATTTACCCTGAAATTGCTCTTGAGCCGTCTCTATACATTGAATTCTGCCATACTGAACCGCTTTTGTCATCACTTTTTTGCTGTTTTGCAGAAGTTACCTGTACAATGTTGAATTTACCTATTTAAGTCACCTAAAAACCGCTTAAATCGAAAAATAGAACCTTGTTTTTCGTTGATTTTTCAATGTATTTTGTTGGAAAACTCCTATCAACAAAAAACGAGACCTTATTTCTGAGCTAAAACATCTTCAA
>ONYJ01000207.1 GCA_900322025.1 uncultured Bacteroidales bacterium
AAGAAACTGTGTCTCTTGCGTATGTAGGTAATGTAGTAGATCTTTGGGAAAGGCTTGCTGCTGACGATATTAAGGTAGATATAGGTTCAGACCAGACCTCGCTTCACAATCCGTGGGCAGGAGGATATTATCCTGTAGGCTATTCGTTGGAAGACTCGCAGAAGATGATGGCAGAGAATCCTGAAAAGTTTAAAGAGTGTGTGCAGGCTTCTTTAAGAAGACACATTGCTGCTATCAATCGTTTGGCAGATAAGGGTATGTATTTCTTCGATTA
This sequence comes from uncultured Bacteroidales bacterium, assembly GCA_900322025.1. GTDB lineage: Bacteria > Bacteroidota > Bacteroidia > Bacteroidales > UBA932 > Egerieousia. The sequence goes on from ONYJ01000207.1 coordinate 275, forward strand.
TGGAAATGCTTTTCTTTTAGAGTCTTCCAGAGCGGGTGCTGATGTTATGAAGGCCGATGGCACTTTCAGATACCCTTCTTATGTTCAGGATATTATGGGACCATTGTACTTTGACTATGGCTTTGGGCCATTCCGTTGGGTTTGCATGAGCGAGAATCCTGATGATTTGGCTAAGAGCGATGCTCTTGCGGTAGAGGCACTTATGGAAGAAGCAGCTACGGCACCGGAAGATATAAAAATGCAGATGCTCGATAATATTCACTGGATAGAAGAAGCCGGAAAGAATAAACTTGTTGTAGGCTCTCAAGCCAGAATCTTATATGCAGACAGCATAGGAAGAATAAGTATTGCCCTCAAATTTAACGAGGCTATCCGTAGAGGAGATATAAAGGCTCCGATAGTGTTAGGTCGAGATCATCATGATGTTTCCGGTACAGACTCTCCGTTTAGAGAAACATCCAATATATACGATGGCAGCCAGTTTACAGCTGATATGGCTGTTCAGAATGTTATCGGCGATGGTTTCCGTGGTGCTACATGGGTATCTATACACAATGGAGGCGGTGTAGGCTGGGGAGAGGTTATAAATGGGGGATTTGGTATGGTTATAGACGGTTCGGAAGAATCGGCAAGAAATATACAGGAAATGCTGCATTGGGATGTGAATAACGGTATCGCAAGGCGTAGCTGGGCTCGCAATGAAGGGGCGGAGGCTGCCATTCGCAGAGAGATGCAACGCACTCCGGAACTGAGAGTAACTCTGCCTAATCATGCCGACGACAGTGTCTTGGATGAAGCTCTCTCTCAGAATTAAGTTTTTATCGAGATTAAGTTTATAGAAAGTAAGATTCAATAATATGGAACATAAAATATCTTCTGAGCATCTCTCGTTGGAGAGGATAAATGAAATAATGGATAAGGGCATGACCCTTGTGTTGTCTGAGCAGGCTGAACAGGCTATTATAAAATGCCGTAAATACTTAGACAGTAAGATGGAAGATATAGGGCGGCCGGTGTATGGGGTTACTACCGGCTTTGGCTCTTTATGTAATGTAACTATTCCGGAAGACCAGCTCTCGCAATTGCAGTATAATCTGGTGGTAAGCCATGCTTGTGGTGTTGGCGAAACTGTTAGGCCGGAGATTGTTAAACTTATGCTTTTGCTTAAAATACAGTGCTTGTCTTATGGGCATTCGGGGGCTCAGCTTATTACTGTTCAAAGGCTGATAGATTTGTTTAACAATAATATATTGCCTGTGGTATATCAGCAGGGGTCTCTTGGCGCCTCAGGCGATCTTGCCCCGCTTGCACACCTTTCACTTCCACTTCTTGGGCTTGGCGAAGTTATCTATAAAAATGAGGTGGTTCCAAGTTCTAAGGTTTTGAAGGAGATGGGCTGGGAGCCTATAAAGCTGCAGAGTAAGGAAGGTTTGGCATTATTGAATGGAACTCAGTTTATGAGTGCTCACGCAGTATGGTCTTTGCTACAGAGTCATAGACTCAGCCTGTGGGCAGATAAGATAGCGGTTATGTCTTTGGAGGCTTTTGACGGAAGAATAGAGGCTTTTTATCCTCAAACTCACAGACTTAGAAGGCATCGCGGACAGATAGAAACTGCAGAAAGATTTATGTCGTTGCTGGAGGGTAGTCAGCTTATATCTATGCCTAAAACTCATGTGCAAGACCCATATTCATTCAGGTGCATTCCTCAAGTGCATGGTGCGGTGAAAGATAATATCCGCTATGTGGAGAGCGTTATAGACAACGAAATAAATAGTGCTACAGATAATCCTAATGTATTCCCAGACGAGGATATGATTATTTCTGCCGGAAATTTTCATGGAGAACCTATAGCAATTCCTATGGATACCCTTGCGATAGCAATAAGTGAGTTGGCAAATATTTCTGAAAGAAGAATATACAAACTGATATCGGGACAAAGAGGGCTGCCACAGTTTTTGGCACCTGAGAGCGGCTTAAACAGTGGTTTTATGATACCACAATATACGGCTGCATCTATTGTGAGCCAAAGTAAAGGGTTATGTCATCCGGCCTCTGCCGATTCTATACCATCTTCACAGGGCCAGGAAGACCATGTAAGCATGGGAGCCAATGCTGCAACCAAACTCGTTAGGGTGGTGGAGAATACAGAAAGAGTACTTGCCATAGAGCTCTTCAACGCTGCACAGGCCTTGGATCTTAGGCATAAAATAGCCCAAAAGAAATCTTCTTCAGCTATAGAAGAATTGTTGTCTTCTTATCGTAAGGAGGTGCCTTTCTTGGATAGGGATGCGTATATGCACCCACTGATAGAAAAGTCTGTTGAGTTTTTGAGAAAATAGTTGGCAGGCATTATGAAGGATACGCTGTTTACTGATATAGGCCGGCTTGTAGGCATTCTTCCGCAAGGAGTTAAGCAACTTTGCGGAAAAGAGATGGATAGAGTTGAGGCTATAGATAATGCCTTTCTTCTTGTGAAAAACGGTAAGATAGAGTCTTTTGGCCCTATGGAAAATTTGCCGACAGTTTCTGCCGATGTATGTGTTGAGAGCCTTGCGGGTAAAATGCTCCTCCCTGCCTTTTGCGATGCTCATACTCATATAGTGTATGCAGGAGATCGTTTGCAAGAATTTGTAGATAAGATTAACGGCCTTAGTTATGAAGAAATTGCAGCGCGTGGAGGGGGTATCTTAAACTCTGCAGATTTATTACACTCCACTTCGGAAGACAGTCTGTATCTTCAAGCAAAAGAGCGTCTTGAAGAAATGATAGCTAAAGGTACTCTTTCTATGGAAATTAAGAGCGGTTACGGGCTTACTACCGAAGATGAACTTAAAATGTTGCGGGTTATTCGTCGTTTAAAGGAGAATTATCCGGTTACCATAAAGGCAACTTTCTTGGGAGCTCATGCTGTTGGCAGAAAATACGTTGGACGGCAAGAGGAATATACCGAACTTGTATGCAAAGAAATGATACCGGCTGTAGCAAGAGAGAAATTGGCAGATTTTGTGGATGTATTCTGCGATGCTGGCTTTTTTCCCGTTGAACAGACAGCTAAAATACTTTCTGCCGCTGCTGCTTATGGCATGAGGCCAAAGATACATGCTAACGAACTTGCAGTATCCGGAGGAGTTCAGGTAGGAGTTGAGTTTAATGCAGTAAGTGTAGATCACTTAGAAAGAACCACCGATGCAGAAATGGAAGTTCTCAGAAATTCAGATACTATGCCTTTGATGCTCCCCGGAGCTTCATTCTTCCTTGGTATGCCTTATGGAAGAGCTAAGGATTATATTGGGGCCGGCCTTCCGGTAGCTCTTGCATCGGATTGTAATCCAGGTTCTTCTCCTTCTTCTGATATGAGATTTATTATGGCTTTGGGCTGTATTAAAATGAAGCTGACGCCTCAGCAGAGTTTTAATGCCTGTACTATAAATGCGGCCAAAGCAATGGGGGTAGAAGACTTGGCTGGAAGTATAACTGTTGGCAAAAAAGCTGGTTTTATAGTAACGAACAAGGTGATGGAACTTGGTTTCATACCTTACTTCCACCATACTCCCTTTATAGAGAAGGTTCTTTACTAATTAGTATCTTTCTCGATAATATCTAAGAGTCTGTCTATGGCTTCGGTATCTGGAACCGACCTAAGAACAGGCTCTTTTCCCTTGTATATGGTAACCATTCCTCCGCCTTGTCCCACATAGCCGTAATCGGCATCGGCCATTTCTCCCGGACCATTTACGATACAACCCATAACGGCAATCCTAACTCCCTTTAGATGAGCTGTTTTCTCTTTTACTTTATTGAATGTTTCTTCGAGATTATACTGAGTTCTGCCGCAGCCGGGACAGGCTATATATTCGGGATGATAGAAAACTCTTCTTGCTCCTTGCAGAATATTCTCTCTCAGATTTTCCATTATTTTAGCCGGATAGGGGCTGTTTGATATGTTGAAATTGTCTATAGAATAATCTAAGAGCATTGGACCGAATAACGATGCCACCCTTATAATAAAACGGTTCCAATCTTCTTTTTGGCAACCAAAACTACTGAAATTAAGTTGGGGTGTTTTTGTAGCCTGCGATTCTACGCTTTTTAGCAACGAAGCCGCATCACCGCTTTCAAAAAACTCGGCTATTTGCTTTCCGGCTTCAATCTCGTGTACAGGATTTTCTGTCAGCGATACTCTTATGGTATCTCCTATTCCTTTGTAAAGAAGTGCGCCTATGCCTATGGCAGACTTAATTCTACCTTGATCTGAATTTCCAGCTTCTGTTACTCCAAGATGAATCGGAAAGATGGTGCCGCTTTCTTCCATAGCCTTATATAACAGCAGATAAGCTTGAGTCATTACTATGGTATTGCTGGCTTTAAGAGAAACTATGGCATTTTCGAACTTTTCGTTGCGGCACATATCTAACCATTGCATAGCTGCACGCATCATACCTTCCGGAGTGTTGCCGTATTTGTTCACTATCTCTTCTCCAAGTGAGCCGTGGTTAAGTCCTATCCTTACTGCAGTACCATACTTCTTGCATTCGTGTATGAACTTGGAAAACTGTCCTTGAGCATCTTTATGTACCTGTGAAAAGTTCCCCGGATTAATTCTCACCTTTTCTGCTACTTGAGCTGCGGCTATAGCTACTTCCGAGTTGAAATGAATATCTGCTACTATCGGTGTGGTTATACCTTGATTTCTGAGTTTGGCTTTAATGTTAGCCAGTGCTTCTACCTCTTTCAATCCCTGTGTGGTGAGTCTTATAAGCTGAGCACCTGCTTCTGCCAGTTGAATGCATTGTTGAGTACTCGCATCTACATTAAGAGTATCTGTATTGCACATTGTTTGAACTGCTATAGGTGCACCTTTGCCTATAACCAAATCAGAAATACTAACCTGTATTTTTTTCATTGTAATTATTTTCCGCTTTTGTAGTAGGGTGAATTCTCTTTAACCTTATAGGCACTACCCCCAATTCTGGTAAATAGGCCCACAGATAATATCAACTGATTTGTGTGAGTTGATATCCAGTATTCATTTCCGTAAAACGAGGTTTTATCGTATAAATTGCTGAGATTATATTTATAGTTGGCCTCAAAATGTACCTCAAATGGCCTGAATACAAAAGCCAAGCCTCCTCCTAAAACAAAACCATATCCGAATTTTTTTGTAGTGGAAGTAATGGTTGTTGGCATTATGTCGGAGAAAGAAGAAGAAAATCTGTAAGAAGCAAAGGCTCCTGCATTGGCCAATAGCCTCATTCTCCAAAAATCTATTCTAAACTGAGAAATAAAAGGGAATGTAACTGTCTGAAATCTTTCTTTTCCTTGATCTGTTATCTTGTCGTTGTAGTCTAATACAAGGGTTGTATAGCCCTCTTCGTTATATTGTAACCCCATTTCCAATCCAAATAGAGAAATGGAGTTCCATAACGAATGATAGTATGTATAGTATATACCAAAGTTTTTGGGGCTGACCATGGTTTTCTTGTCAAAATCCATGCTGAATGTTATGTTGTTAAGCCCCATTCCCCATTTGACTCCTATAAGGTGCTCCCTAAGCTTGGTAGAATCTTTCACTTGGCCTATAGGATTTGCATCTCGGAATGAATACTCGTCAAACTCCTTCATGATATCTGTAGTATCAATAATCTGCGCTTGCGCCGCAAAAGGTAGAAGTATAGACAAGAGAAATATGATTTTATACTTTTTCATCATTTGAATAGTTTAACCAGATCTACAGACTGAGTAAGGTCTGTTTGTTCTTTGAGGTCTATGATTACTTTTCCGTCTGGAAACTTGAACAGCCTTGCTTTTTCTGGCGGAATCCGCAAAATAACATCTCCCACATCCAGACGTCCATTGCCGTTAATGTCTTGAGTAATTCTAAATGAATAGAAGCCGGCATTCAGATAAGGGAACAATATGTTGCCGTCTTTTGTAATTTCATGTCTGAGAAATACCTTATCTCTTTTTTCGTTAACTAGCTCCACAATATACTTGCAGTTATCTACTCCGCTAATTTCCAAAGTAATAGAACTGAGTTTATCGTCTGTAGGCAAGGCAAATGTCTTTACTAAGGAGTCGTTGGTAAATCCATTGATATCCTTAAAAGCACCTGTAGGTATTTTTATGGTGTATTGATTACCTACCTTGTATCCTTCTTTTGCCCGTATAATGTATCTCAGAATATTAGCAGTATCTCTATCCATAGAAAAATCTACAGCAGAAGAAATCATTCTCGGGGTAGTTGATGTAAATGAAATAGAATCTTTAGGTGCCTGAATCAGAGGAGTAGGAAAAACAAGCTCTATGCCCATATTTTCTACAGTTTTGCCATCTACATTTAGAGAGAAGGTTAGCAGGTCTTCCCTGGTCTTAGTGTTCTTATCTGTTAAATTGTTCTTTTCCTGAGATTTGTTGGCGGTTGTTGTAGGTTTGTTCCTATCTGTATTTCTGTCTGTATTGCCAGATAAATTTTGCAAATATGCATTGGTAAGCCCGGAATTTTCCGAATCTGTATTGTTGCTGTTTGTTTGTTTTATCTTGCTTTTATCAAAAGGCTTAACAAGTTTTCTGGTTTCTCCACATGGAACTAACTTGCCGGTAGAATCTGTTTTCATGTAGTTGATTCTCAGATATAATGTATCATCCACCGGTTTTTGCTCATTTATCCAGAATGTGAGAGAGTCTCTGTTTGAATTAAACTGTTTTATAATTCTGTCTGTAAAAATTCCCTTTATGCGGAATGTATCTATCTGTGGGTTTTCTGCATGAAACTTTATAAAACACTCTCTCTCGTTAATTCGTCCGATATTCTCAATATACTGATTTGTAACTTTTTCTTTAAAAATATAGATATCTGTTTCGCTTGGTCTTGAAAGGCAGGCGATAGTATCTTTCATATCCATCATGGCCATCTGCGGTAAGTCTTCTTTTCCTACAATAGTTGCAGTAATGGTTGTATCGCAGAATCCTACAAATTCCACTCCTCTGTCGTATAGATAGTTGTTGTTTTTATCCTCAAAGGCGTATATAGTGTATGGAATTCCTTTCAAGCCTCTTACGCAAAAGTAGCCCCATTCGTCTGTACTGCTGATTGCATCCGGCAAAGTGTTCAGCACAGAAGAATCTGAAGGATTGTGGTAGAGCGAAACGAGTACTCCGGCCTTAGGTAGCAGTGTTGTGTAATCCATTACAGTACCGCTGATTATAAGGGAGTCTATGTTATCGCCGGTAGAAAAGTTTATAGCAAAATTATGGAAAGGATTACCCTCGTTTACATCAGAAATAGCTGTGCCAAAGTGAAGCGTGTAGGTTTGGTTAGTTTTCAGGGTATCTTCAAAAGAAACCAGAATTCCTTTCTTTTTTATTTTACTTTTGGGCTTTTTGGTTGTGGGCGGCGAGAGCAGAATCTGTTGATAGGGATTTTTTAACTGTACATATTCGTTAAAGTTCAACAATATGCTTCCTTTTTCTGTCTTAAAATTCACAATGGGTTGGTTTGGCACTACCTTTATAAGCACGGGCGGAATGGTGTCTTTAGGGCCTCCTAACGGTCCTTGAGAAGTATTGGCACAACTCAAAAGACTTGCCACCATTCCCAAGAGAAAGGCCGTTATGCCAATTTCAAATATTTTAGCTGGTTTTAGCATCATGATTTATCCTCCTCTTTCAAATCTACCCTTGCAGCAGAATCTATGCCTTTGATCTTTTCCATATTTTTAAGGATATCGTTCAAATCGTTTGTATTGTGTACATACAAATCTATATAGCCGTAAAAAATACCATCGTGAGTTTCGAAAAACAGTTTTCTGATATTTACAGAAAGGCTGAGGGTTATGTATTTGGTAATATCGTTAACAATACCGAGTCTGTCTATTCCTTTAAGTTCTATTCGGGCTAAAAACGATAGCACGGTATGTTTTGTCCATTTGGCATTTATAATATTACCGCCTTCTTTAGAAGCCAGCGATATTGCATTGGGACAAACTTTTTTGTGAATAATTACCTGTCCGTCTGAATCTACAAAGCCGATGATAGGATCGCCCGGAATGGGGTTGCAGCACTCGGCCACCTTGTAGGTTAGGGTTTTGTCTATGGGATTCTCTTTGAGCAGATAGTCTTTATGTTTGTCTATTTTGCTAACAGCCTGATCTTTAGTTTTTTCTTTGTTGAAGAAAAATTGCAGATTCCAGAACTGAACCAACTTGTTTTCTCTGCTTTTCTTGAGCACAGACTCCAAATCGGACAAGTCTATTACTCCAGATCCTATTTTACTGTATAGTTCGTCTTTGTTGTTTACATTGTATTCTTCTATCAGTTTTTTCAAGACCTTGATATGTAGTCTTACTCCTAACTTATCTAAGGCTGCCTCCAGTTTCTCCTGCCCGTTTTTGATAGTATCTTTTATATCGCCTTTTATGCTGTCCAATATCAGATTCTTGGCCTTGGTGGTCTGTACGTATTCAAGCCATTTTCTTTGTGGCTTCTGAGAATCTGCCGTAATTATTTCTACTTGGTCTCCATTCCTGAGCTTATAGGAGAGCGGAACGAGTTTCATATTTACCTTTGCAGCAATGGCTCTGTTACCTATTTGAGAGTGTATGGAGTATGCAAAGTCTAAAACAGAAGCTCCCTTTTCCATACGTTTGGCTTCTCCTGCAGGAGTAAATACATATATTTCTTTGGAAATTAAGCCAGTATGAAAATTGTCCAAGAAGTCTAATGCGTTCACATCCGGATTTTCCAGCACTTCTCTCACCATATTAAGCCAGTTATCCATCTCGTGTTCCGGATTGGCTATTGTATCTCCTTTATAGTTCCAGTGCGCGGCCACTCCTTTTTCTGCAATGGCATCCATTCTTACGGTTCTGATTTGAACTTCAACCCAACCGCCTCCGGGGCTCATCAAGGTACAATGCAGTGCCTCATAGCCATTGGATTTTGGGGTGCTGACCCAATCTCTGATACGGTCTGTATTAGAGAGGTAATCTTCTGATATAAGTGAGTATATATCCCAACATTGTTTTCTTTCAGAACTACCCTTCTTTGGGGTAAACACAATTCTTACGGCAAATAGGTCGTATATCTCTTCAAAAGGTATGCTCTTGGTTCTCATCTTGTTCCAGATGGAGTAGGGGGTTTTTATTCTTTTGGTTATAGTAAACTTGTAACGAGCTAATTCCAGAAGTTTTGATATCGGCTCAATAAAGTTATCTATAGATACTCCTTTTGCCATGGAGTATTCTTGAATCCGGCGGCTGATTTCGTTGTATTCTTCTGGTTGCCTGTATTTCAACCATATATTCTCCATCTCACTCTTTATGCTGTATAGTCCAAGCCTATGTGCGAGAGGAATGAAAATGTACATGGTTTCACTCAGAATCTTGTCTTTTTTTCTTTCAGGCATAGACTCTATAGTTCTGAGATTGTGCAGCCTGTCTGCAAGTTTTATGAGTATGACTCTAACATCGTCGTTGAGAGTAAGGAGTATTCTTTTGAAATTTTCTGCCTGAATAGATTTCTCCGATATACCACCCTCAATCTTACTGTCCATTGCAGACTTTATTTTTGTGAGCCCATCTACTAAAGATGCTATCTTGCTGCCAAACAGTCTTTCTACATCGTCTGTTGTATATTCCGTGTCTTCCACAACATCGTGTAACAAGGCTGTAACAATGGATTTATACCCGAGTCCTATTTCTTGTACTACAATTTTTGCCACTGCAATAGGATGTAGTATATAAGGCTCGCCAGAGCGTCTTCTAACCCCCTTATGTGCCTCATTAGCAAAGTCAAAAGCTTTTATTACTCCTTCATATTCTTCCTGAGAAGCACATCTTTTAAGAGCGGCTAATCTAAGCTGCTCAAACTCGCGTTGAATAAGTTCGTTATCTTCTTTAGTAAAACCACTCATCTTCTCTTAAAGTCTCAAATCTCTTTCTCCAAGATTTATCTTGCGTAGATTGTCTTTAATCTTTTCTTTCCACGCTCCTTCTTCTATATTTTCCAATTCTTTTGTTATCAGCTTCATACCGGCCTGCCTTGTATCTTCTGAAGCATAGTCTTGCAGATATTCAGCTAAAGTGAGGAGAGCATTTGGGGTACAGAATTTTTGTATGAAACCCTTTTCTGCAAACTCCATAAAATGTTCTCCGGTTCTGCCGGCCCTGTAGCAAGAGGTGCAGAAACTTGGAATAAAGCCTTCGTCTATAAGCCATTTTGAAGCTTCTTCCAAGCCTCGTGTATCTCCAACCTGAAATTGCTCTCTTTCCAATTGCTGATTGTGAGTTTTATTATTGTATCCACCAATCTCCAGATGGGTGCCGGCGTCTATCTGGCTAACGCCAAGGTGTATAACTTCGTTTCTGATCTGGGGCGATTCTCTTGCAGTCATAATCATGCCGGTATATGGCACGGCGAGTCGCAGAATTGCCACTAACTTGCGAAAATCGCTGTCGGAGCAGGTATATGGGAGTTCGAGATTCATATCTGTAGCCGGCTGAATTCTTGGGAAGCTTATAGTGTGCGGCCCAACCCCAAACTTCTGTTTTAGATGTATGGCGTGGCTAACAAGCCCGAGTACCTCAAACCTCCAATCGTACAGCCCGATAAGAGCCCCTATACCCATATCATCTATACCGGCTTCAAAGGCTCTGTCTAAACCATCCAATCTCCACATGAAGTCTCCTTTTACCGTGTTGGCAGGATGATATTTTGAGTAAGTTTGCCTATGATATGTTTCCTGAAAAATCTGGTATGTTCCAATGCCTTCTGCCTTAATGATTTTATATCCTGCAACATCCATAGGGGCTGCATTGATATTTACTCTTCGTATGGCTCCGTTGCCGGAATGTACAGAATACACTTCTCGTACGCTGGCCGCTATAAAGTCTGGGCTATATAGCGGAGATTCTCCAAATACGAGTATGAGTCTTTTTTGGCCTTCGTCTTGCAGGGCTTTTACTTCTTGTCTTATTTCTTCTGCAGTAAGTGTTTTTCTGATTGTGCTTTTTGCAGATTTCTTGAATCCGCAATATGCACAGTCGTTGATGCACATATTCCCGATATATAGCGGCGCAAACAGTACAATTCTGTTTCCGTATATTTTCTTTTTGAGGGTTTTTGCTGTTTCAAAAAGTTCTGCCGTACCTTCTTCGGATTTGATGCTTAGCAATGCAGCAACTTCTTCTAACGTAAGAGGGTTCTTCTCCGCAGACTTTGCAAAGATTTCTTTTATATGAACACTATCTTCTTTGCTTGTGGAAAGAAGCGAATGTAGTTTTTCGGCGTCTATGAAGTCTTGGGCTCCTTTACTAAGCGCTCTATCTAATTTGTATGCCATAGCAGGTTGTTTTTTTACTTGATAGTTGTGCTATCGTGCCTGATTTAGTTTTTCCATAAATTTTTCAGGATCGATAACAAATCTGGAGTGTTTGCCTTTACCAATCTCTCCGTTCTTATCGTAGGCAGTAACCGAAAAGAAGACGGCCTTGCGATCTATGCTTTCTACAATAGCCTCCGCCCATACTTCCGTTCCCGGTAGGCAGGCGCGCAAGTGTTTGATATCAACACCTGTACCTACGCTGTCCAAGCCCAATTTCTTTAGGAGTAAAAAGGCTGCTTCTTCCATCATTGATATCATTGCAGGCGTAGAGAATACTCCCATGGCCCCAGTGCCGTAAGCGGCGGCTGTATTTTGTTCTGTAACCAATCTTTTGGCTATGTTGCTCATGCCAACTTTTAAATCTTCCAACATATCTTAGAATCTTTTTTATCCTTAAATCGCAGTAGTTATATATCTAATAAACATTTGATACTAATCGATAAACTAAATGTATTTTATTCTTATTCTTATTCTTAT
>ONYJ01000079.1 GCA_900322025.1 uncultured Bacteroidales bacterium
ATTTTTGCTATAGGATCTTTTTCTTCTGCTGCCATCTTTTCCAGATTTGCCATATTTGAGTAGGTAGAATCCGGTGTGATACGGGTGTTATATTCGGCACGACAGAAATAGGCTTTAAGCATTTGTCCGCGATTGTTTTCTTTTTGCGCTTTATCCAGTATTTTGTCGCAGATGCTGATTACGCTTTTAGGCTGGTCTTTAGCCTGTGCCTTTTTTACTTCATTCCAAAGTTTGTTGTATGAGCCATCCTGCCCAAATATATGCTTACAACCAAAGATTCCCATAAGTACAATTATTAGAGAAAGAATTATTGTTTTCATAATTGAGTATGTTTGAGATTAGTTAGGTACTACAAATTTATAAAAAGATTATTTTTGGGTCAATAGAATCCCTAGTATTTGCGTTTAGGGTTCTTAGGGAACCATCCTTTGAGAACTCTCTTTCTCTGGTGAAACACCTCTAATATACCCCAAAAACTTGAAAATGCAGTTACGCCCAATATAGCACTCCAGAATAAACTATTTACATAGCAGGCCCAAAACCCAAATACTATACCGGCCACTAAAAAGGCCCACCAGATTTTTACTCCACAATAGTATTCGCCTTTTATTACCAGCGGATGGTAGATGCCTATTATTAAAAAGGAGATAGCCCCAATTAAAATTCCGTTCCAGTTCATAATGCTCACAATTTTAAATCAAATATAATCAGAATCATTTTTTTGCAGTATGATGATGACATTTTTGTTACCAACTCTACGCTACATTTGAGAAAGCCATGGAAAGTTAATATATTTGCGCCGCGTGAAAATGAACCTTTTCGATAAGCCAGATGAGCAAAGACAAGTTCACTTGAATTTGCCATGGCGAGAAAAGTTGCATGAAAATGAACCTTTTCGATAAGCCAGATGAGCAAAGACAAATTTATTTGGATTTGCCATGGCGAGAAAAGCTGCGTGAAAATGAACTTATTTTTATGAAAAGAATATTTATCAGCGTAATAAAGGCAGTGTTGCTGTCTATTCCATTTCTTTCCGGCAATTTGTCTTATGCTCAGGATAATAAATATATAGTGGAGCAGCACGATACAATTGCTCAGTATTCTATAGAGGGGCTTTGGATTGTAGATTCTCCCAAAGAGAGTAGGGTACTTAGAAATCAACCGCTATCTTCTTCCATAGTTCAGCGAAAGGCTCTGGAAGATAATCGTATTTTCTCCATGAAGAACCTCTCGGGCATGATTCCTAATCTATATATTCCGGATTACGGCACAAAATATACTTCATCAATTTATTTGCGTGGAATAGGTTCCAGAATAAATTCTCCAGCCGTGGGTATTTATGTAGATGGCATTCCGTATTTTGATAAATCGGCCTTTGATTTTGATTATTCTGATGTAGAACGAGTGGAGGTATTACGCGGCCCGCAAGGCACGCTGTATGGCCGCAATACAATGAGTGGACTTATAAATGTAAAAACTAAAAGTCCTTTTGACTATACGGGAACGGTGCTGATGCTTAGCGGAGCTACACATAAGGATGCTCGTGCCTATCTTACTCATTATCATAGAATCAGCGATAAATTTGCATTCTCAGCCGGAGGCTTTTACAATTATCGTGGAGGCTTTTATACTAATGGGTTTAACGGTAAAAAAATAGACAAAGGCTCTAATACCGGCGGGCGGTGGCATGGAATTTTAAAACCTACAGATAACCTATCGTTAGACCTTAACCTCAGCTATGAGTATAGCGATGATGGCGGCTATCCATACGGGGCCTTCGACAAAGTTTCAGGTGTTTATGAAGAGCCGGAGTATAACTATAAGAGCAATTATCGCAGAAACTTGGTGAATGCAGGTTTAATAACTACATATTCTCCTAAAAAAATAGGAATAACCATACATTCTGCAACGGCTTGGCAGTATCTGACAGACGATATGAGAATGGATACCGATTATACCGTAGAAGACAGATACACAATGAATCAAATGCAACGTCAGAATACTATAAGTCAGGAGGTTATAGTAAAAGGCAAATGGGATGAGTTTTGGGGAGGAATGGATTTTTCTACCGGAGTTTCCGGCTTTTATAATTGGAATCGTAATAAAACTCCAATGACATTCGGTGGAGATTTTATATCGTCTTTGCAGGCAACTATGGATGCCGCAATGGCGCATTTGCCAATAAAAATAAAACTCACCGACCAACAAATGGATGTGCCCGGATTATTTCATATTCCGAGCAGTGGCGCTGCTATATTTCATCAGAGTGTTTTCAATAATATCTTCAATTTAGAAGGGCTATCAGCTACTCTTGCTGTAAGGTTTGATTATGAGAAGATTAAGATAAAATATTCTACTTCTTCTCAAATGAATTATCAGCAGACTGTAATGGGGCGTACAACAGAAGGTACATATCATGTAGAATATATTGGCAAGCAGTATCAAGAATCTATGCCGGTGCTTCCGAGAATTGCTCTAAAGTACGATTTTAGCAAGCACAATAATATGTATATTCTTGCAGCTAAAGGATATAGAAGTGGAGGTTTCAATATTCAAATGCTTTCGGATTACATGCAGACAGACCTTCAGAAAAATGTTGGAACACTGGAAAACGACGAAACAATAAACGAGGCCCTGAAATACAAGCCGGAGTATGCATGGAATTACGAATCGGGAGGGCATTTCACTTTTTCAGACGCTCGTTTGTCTATGGATATCAGCCTTTATTACATGAAGATAAAGAATCAGCAGGTTTCCAGATTTGTAGAAAGCGGAATGGGGCGTTATACATCAAATGCAGGCAGGAGCCGCAGCTATGGAGGAGAAATGTCTTTAATGTATAATCCGCTATATAACCTAACCGTAATTGCAGATTATGGTTTTACTAATGCCAAGTTTACTAAGAATCTTACTCAGGTATCTGTAAATAAGGGAGGAAGGCGTACTGTAGAAGAGAGAGACTATAAGGGTAAATATGTTCCGTTTGCTCCTAAACACACAGTGCATATTGCCGCTTTATACAATATAAACCTTTCTGGCGCTCATAAACTTGCTCTTGGGGCCGGTTATACCGGAATGGGCAAGGTATATTTTACAGAAGCCAACGATGTAGCTCAAAACTTTTATGGGCTTGTCAACGGAAGAGTTACATATTCGGTAGGCAGGCATACATCCACAAAGAGCGGGTTCTCAAGCATTGAAATTGCTCTGTGGTGCAACAATATCTTAAATAAAGATTACTCTCTGTTTTACTTCGATAGCGGCGATGCTGGTTTTATGCAGAAAGGCAGAGGCTTGCAGGCCGGTATAGATCTTAGAATCAGGTTCTAAGCCCTACTTATACTCCAGACATAGCCGTAGAAGCTAATCTTCATTATTGTTATAGTGGTAGGCGATGCCTAAGCTGTCTGCCGGAGTCTGCTGCCTAATCAGAGAGTCGAGATAGGTATTAATGGCTTTTATGCCATTGCGATGTTTTGTTTTAGGGTATGCATTGGAGCCGTGCGAAGAAATATATCCCTGCTCAAAGTGAATGTATATGTGCCACATATAGCCATCTAATATTTTGAGTCTCGGGTTATAAGAATTTGCAAGTTTGTGGAGTTTATACTCTTGTGCAACCTGTTTTATTTTGCTAAGAGCTTCTTCCGAAATCTTTATAAGGTGAATATCGTTTTCGTCGTTAGAGGAGTAGGCGAGTTGGACTGTGCCATCTTCGAGTTTGGTTATTTTATAGTATGAGATAGGGTAGGCCGCAGTGCTCTTGTGGGAATATTCATAAGACACCGCATTGCCATAAGGCTTTTCGTTTCTTCCATTCTCTATTGTGATGAGGCGTTGTCTGGAGCAGAAACCGAGTGCAGAGAGCAATGCACATATAGAAAAAATCATTTTCATATACTTATCGTTTAGTTCTTGTTTCCTCGTAAATCAAGTATGCAGTTATCAGCAAATATATATGCTTTATTTAGGCTATTGTCGGCATGTGAGTAAGCTTTTATCAGCGTACGCCTCCACCGCGCCCTCCACCGGAGAATCCACCTCCTCCTGAGAATGAGGAGCGTCCGCCAAATCCGGAAGATGAACTACTCCAGATAGAAGACGAAGAACTGGTATATGTGCTTACAACAGAACTCCTCACAGCCCTGCTTGTTGTGCTTGCCAAAGAGTGTATAGTGTTAGAGAGCAGTAAAGTGTGAGTATCTAAATTGTTGGCAACAGAACTCATCTGGAAGTATTCCGGACATACTCTCTTAAAATCGTCTTTAACTTTGTCTGCAATTCCAAACAAACTGGCAAAAACAAGATATTCGTTCCAAAGACTAACCTCCACAACCCCACGCTCTTCTATAATGGTAAAATCTTTTAGGAATTGTTTTAAGCACAATAGCTTTCCGAGTTCAGTATTTTTTTTCTCCGAACTTTTTTCCTTGAGAATCGTCAGTTTTTTTGCTATTGCACTATGGCCTTTTATCCAATTGCTCAACTCCTTTTCTTGAAGAACTTTATCTTTTCCGGCCGCATTGTTGAATATGTGGTATAGGGTGTTTTCTATGAAAATATCTTTTTCGCTGCGATGATTGATTGTGCTTTCTTCGGCATTTAGGCTTTCTTGTTTCTTAGGACCTATTTTGATAGCCTGCTTGCCGTTATCTAAACTCATTATCAATTCTCCTTTCTGGAATAGTCTAAGAATATATCCTCCAATGGCATTAGACATATTTTTAGAGATATTGGCGGAAACGGAATTCAGTGCCTTGGTAGCGGCAAATAGGCTTCTGTTGAAAGGTATATCTCTGTACCATTTCATTCCGGTTTCTTTTAGAATGTGTTGTTTAAGCTTGCGTCTTTTCAGCCAGTGAGTGAGCGGTTGCAGACTAAGTAGATTAAATATCATCAGCAGAATAACAGGCCAACAGTAATAGAGCAGAACACACAACAGCAGCGTTATTATAGAAAACAAGTAAAACAGTATGTCTTCAACCCTCTTCTGATTTTTAGCAGATGTTATGCCAAAGGCTGTGCATATACTCTCGGCTATTTTATCCGTCCAGAAAGGTTCGGATGTTGTTGTAAAATAAGAGCCCTCCAAGGCTAAATCTACAATATCCTGAAAATCTTTTTGCAGAGTATCTGTTGGATGAATGATGTCTTTCTTTAGGGCTAACATGATAATAATGCTGGATTCAGAGTGAAAATCGTTGCAAGTTACCTCAAACCTGCCATCTTTAAACTCTGTATATCCATCAAAACCAAAGCCCCATCCTCTTGCGTTGGTGGTATCTATTGGGGTGTCTTCAAATTCCACGCTTAGTTGTATATGCTCTGCCGTAGGATATATATCCGGAGTAACAAACATGTGGTTAAAACCTTCTGCCTCGTTGTAGGATTTTAACACAGAGTTTAGAGTATATTTAACAGTATATACTTTTTCTTTTTGGTCCAACCCATCCAACTCTCCTAACCCCCAGCACAGTTCGTAAGAATTTGCACCTGTTTCTACAATGCCGCATTTATTGCTTTTTTCTTTTCTGGATGCCGATACTACCCATGTATTCAGATTAGCGTATTGGGTGCCGGTTTCGTCTGCCACGCTAAAATCAGACAACTCTATGCCGCGCAAATTCTTTAATACGATATAACATTCCGTACCTTCTGAGGTAATGTTCATATACCTTTGTTCTGTAACAAGGGCATCTCCTCGGTTATTGATAAGAACATTGATTTTATGGTTCTTGAGCCTTGTCTGTCCTGCAGCCAATAGCGGCAGAAAGCAGAGGACGGCAACAAGCCATAATCTGTTTACACGGGTGTTAGAGTTATTCTTCGCTATCATTGCGTAGTACAGGCAAATTTTGTGTAGGCTTACTCTGTTGGTTCACTGCCTGTTTTGTAGCCTATCGGATTCCGCTTTGGGCTGTCGCCATCAACTCCTCCTGCTGGAGCGTTGGAGTTGTTTGGGGCTGGATTGTTATCTAAATCCATAGGAGGGAAATCTGTTTTCTGCTTATCTGTTTCAAGATAAGTTCTAAGGCCAAAGTGTAACATACTGGCCACAAAAGAACTTGGCCACTGTCTAACCATTCGGTTCATTACTGTGGCACAATCGTTATAGACCATGCGGCTCATTCTCACGTTTTCTTCATAGCCTCTTATAGAGTTCATTGTATCTCTATAAACTCCGGCAGCCTGAAGTTGAGGATATTGCTCACTAACGGCCATCAGGCGTCCCATAATCTGTCCTATGAAACTTTGTTGGTCGTTAATGGCATCTGCTGTAGTGATTGTATGTTGTCTTCTCTGGGCTATTGTAGCTGTAAGGGTTTCAAACTCATGTCTGGAATATTTTTCGGTGAGTTTAACAAGCGCCATTACTGCATCCCACCTGGTATTGAGCTGTACGGCAATCTGGCTGATTGCATTATTAGCCTTTTCATCTACAGCAACCAAGCGTCTTTGAGTCCTATAAATATACAGGCCAATTATAAGCACTAACGCTAATACTATAATTCCGATAATCATTGTTGTAAGTTGTTAGGTTGTTAAAAAATTTCTTTCATGCAAGTTTTGCCCTGATAGTCTATCTTTTGTACCTTTTTCAGGTAGTTTATAAGCATATCGGAGGTGGCTATGTTTGTGTCTTCTCCCTGATCTTTTCTTGGAGAATCGCTTACGGTAGTAGCATACGAGTTGCCAACAACCTTGTAGGTTTTCTTGGGATTGATTTCTTTTCCATCCTCTCCAAGTATTTTCAGACTTTTAATGGCAGAGCGCTTACTGTCGGTGTAGGTTACATGGCAAGTTACTCCGGAGGTATAAGGGAAGCGATTTTCGTCTGCCTTAAAGCAGGCAATAAGCATGTCTTTGAGCTCTTTTCCGCTAATGTTCATTACAACGGCATTATTCCCAAACGGATCTAATCTAAGAACATCGCTTACAGTAAAATCGCCTGCAGCGTGTTCTTCGTATCTTACTCCGCCGGCATTGCAGAAAGATATATCTGAACCACTCATCTCTCTTATTGCATCGCACATAAGAGAGCCTAATTCTTCATACGAACTAAAAGGAGTAACTGCCTGTGCCAGCACTTTACGGAATTCCGGGTTATCGCTGAAGAAATCGGCAAGACTCTGTGCCGCAACATTCTTTTTAGGATAATTCTCTATCTCGATGTTTTTAGCCTGCTTATTTGTTACCTTGCCGTTCTCTACGGTAAGGGTTGTATAGGTTAACCTCTTGAGCTTATTAACATTCTGAGTTATAAGTACTCCGTTGTGAATTTCTCCTCCTTCCAGTTGGGTGTGGGAGTGGCCGCCTACTATGAGATCGAACTGAGGAAACTTTTCTGCCACCTTTACATCGTCTTCGAAACCTATGTGAGAAAGTAGTATAAAAACATCGCACTCATCTCTGAGATAGAGATACTTCTGTATGGTTTCTTCTACGGGTACAAAAGTAAAGCCTACCACATTTTTAGGGTGAGTATCCGGCCTGCCGTGGCTACCTATTTGAACAACGCCAAGCACACAAACTTTAACCCCTTTTACATCAAAGAACTTATAAGGTATCGTTTGTATGCCAAGTTGTGCATCTGCACTAATGTTTGCGCAGATATAAGGAAAGTTGGAATCGTTTATATTACGGGCCAGACCATCTTGATGAGAATCAAACTCATGGTTGCCAAAAGTGGTACAATCAAAGCCTATCAGATTCATCAAAGAAATCATAGGATATGACGTATTTGGGTATAAGTCGTTCAGAGGATTGCCGGTGCGGCTGTCGCCGGCACACAACACCAGCAAGTCTTTATCTAAACTACGCAAGCTATCTACAATAGCAGCCATTTGTGGAAGCTTCTCAAAAGCGGCATGCATATCGTTGGTGGAAACAATGTGTATGTCTGTCTTGTAAGAAGCTTTTACCGTTTGTGCGTGAGTATTGGTGCAGACGGCAACCAAAACGCTTATCATTAGTATGCGTAAAAGTCTGTTCATAGTTATTAGGATAATCACGGTTAGTTACGCTGTTTTAAAAGTTATAGTCTGCCCATTAGACAGTGGTGCATCTCCATCTATTTGGTGCCCGTATTTATCTTTTATGACAAGGTTATCTACTTTCTTAACATCGAGTTTATTTCTTAACAGATACCGCAAGATTGCATGTTTAGCAGTGGCTCCGTTAAAGATTCTTATTTCTTGATTATTAACTGTAACTGTCATAGAATAAAGCCTTTATTAGTTTTGATTGTTGTTGGTTGTAGCTATCTGTTTGTTCTTTTTCCTTGCTGCAAGTAAGAAAATCAACGAGCCTGCAATGGCCAATAGCACTATACCAAGTATCGGACGATATCTTAGCCAAGCTATTGCTATAATGATCAAAGACCAAGCTAAGCCTATCACTGAACAAATCAATCCCAAGGCGCTTTCTGTAATTTGTCCTAAGAAAGGCAGAACCTTCAGCAAGGTAGGAACAATAGATACTATGCTCTTGAGACCACTTATTACGAGCATCACACCAAGTATTCTCAAGAACCAAGTGATTATTGAATTTGTGCTGTGCTCGCTCTCAAACATTTCTTCGGCACTGTTTTCTCCCATATACAACGCAGAAAACATTTTGCCATTCTTTGCCTTGTAAGATGTAAATGTATCGCCTGTTACTTTAGCTAAAATAGAAACTTTAGAAGGCATGTCTCTGGTAAAGGTTATGCGTATATCTCCCACCTCAGGCATATTAGGGTGCTGTCCTATATAAATAACATTACCGGATACGTGTACATATTTAAACTCTTCTTCTGCTTGTGCAGGAGTTTGCTCAGATGTGGCTGCTTTAAGGGCAGTAGAGTCTGTTGTAGCTTTAAGTGCAGCAGAATCTATAGCCTGCTGTATCGGCATGTCATTTTTCTGCGTACTAATGTGTACATTCTTGCATAGCTTTTCAATCTGGCGTGCAATATCCTTATCTAAAGTAATGTTGAAAGAGCTCTCATTGCTGAAAGAGGATATTTGGGATTTATTGAGCCTATATGCACCAAATGCAACATCCTCTGCGCTATAAACCTCGCTATCAAAGGTTTGATACACAAAGTTCTTGCCTACATAGTCCGGATCTTTGAAATCTCTGGAATCTACCGGAGAGCTGGTCCACTTTTTTTTGTAGGTGTATGTGGTTGTAGTTTCTTTAGCCCCTCCAATCTTGTCTTTGGAAGTAGATTGCGAGTCTTCCACCCATTGGAAGTACTCTACTTTTCTGCGGAGTTTTATGGTGTTTGCAGAGCCTATATTAAAGGTAGCGTCTGAAAGAGAGTCTGTTGTTGTGGCAAGAGCAACGGCATGTACAAGTTTGCCTTCGAACTCCGGATTCTTGGTATCTACATTTTCCATTTCTACATAGTTCTTTTCGGCGTCTTGTAGCATCTTGGTGGTTTTGACGGCCCTGCCTTCATTCCACCAAAGCATAGCGGTGCTCGCTAGAAACAAAATTATACCAATGAAAATTCCACCGAACGAATTCTTCACTCTTGTACCGTAGCTAGTGCGAGTAACTTCTTGATAAGCCATTTTATTAAATGTTATTTGAATAATTTAAATTTAGATATTTTGTATTAAGGTTCAAATATAAAAAAAATCATTGATTAGATTTTTATTCTGTCTATTTTGTTGTAACTTTGGACCTCACAAAAACAGAGATATATGCAGGAATTAAAAGGCAGAATTTCTCAGATAGTGGGCCCTGTGGTAGATGTGGCATTTAGTAATGTTTCATCTGCACTCCCTTCTATTCACGATGCTTTAGAGGTTGTTCGCCCAGATGGTAAATTGCTCATTCTTGAGGTGCAGCAGCACATAGGAGAAGATACGGTAAGGTGCGTGGCCATGGACTCTACAGATGGGCTTAGGAGAGGATTGGAGGCGCAATGGACAGGAGGTCCTATAGCCATGCCTATAGGCGACCAGATAAAGGGGAGATTGATGAATGTAGTAGGGCATACCATAGATGGCTTGGAGTCTCCCGACAGGAGCCATACATATCCTATTCACCGCCAACCACCAAAATTTGAGGATCTTACAACGGTACAAGAGATACTACCTACCGGTATCAAGGTTATAGACCTGATAGAACCATATAGTAAGGGAGGAAAAATCGGATTATTCGGTGGAGCCGGAGTAGGCAAAACGGTGCTCATTATGGAGCTCATAAACAACATCGCCAAAAAGCACAATGGTTTTTCTGTATTTGCCGGTGTAGGAGAAAGAACAAGAGAGGGTAACGACTTGCTGAGAGAAATGATAGAGAGTGGGGTTATCCGCTATGGAGAAGAATTCCGAAAGGGGATGGAAGAAGGCAAGTGGGATCTTACCAAAGTGGATCGGAAAGAACTCGAAAAAAGCCAAGCTACATTAGTATTTGGGCAGATGAACGAACCTCCCGGAGCGAGAAGTTCTGTGGCTCTTTCCGGCCTCACTATAGCTGAAAGTTTTCGCGATGCCGGCAAACAGAGCGGTCAAAAAAATGATATACTCCTGTTTATAGACAACATCTTCCGCTTTACTCAAGCCGGTAGCGAGGTTTCTGCGCTGCTTGGAAGAATGCCGTCTGCTGTGGGTTATCAGCCAACACTGGCATCTGAAATGGGAGCCATGCAAGAGAGAATTACATCTACCAGATATGGCTCAATTACCTCTGTTCAGGCCGTTTATGTTCCAGCAGACGATTTTACAGATCCGGCTCCGGCCACAACATTCTCGCACTTAGACGCCACTACCGAGTTAAGCCGTAAGATAGCCTCATTGGGTATTTATCCGGCAGTAGATCCTCTTACCTCAACTTCCAGAATACTAGATCCTCACATAGTAGGCCAGGAACACTACAATGTGGCACAGAGGGTAAAGCAGATACTCCAAAGGAACAAGGAACTTCAGGATATAATCTCTATACTCGGAATGGAAGAGCTTAGCGATGAAGATAAGCTTGTGGTAAACCGCGCCCGTAGAGTTCAGAGGTTTATGAGCCAGCCGTTTACTGTGGCCGAACAATTTACCGGAATACCGGGAGTTATGGTAGATCTTAAAGATACGGTCAAAGGGTTTAGGATGATTTTAGACGGAGAATGTGATTACCTTCCTGAGCAGGCTTTTATGAGTGTAGGCACCATAGAGGAGGCTATAGAAAAAGGAGAAAAGCTACTTGCCGCCGCAAACTCATAAAAATATGTTCTTACAAGAATGGAAACAATACAGTTGCATATAATATCGCCGGAGCAATCTATTTTTGTGGGCAAGGTGCAGAAAGTGAATTTGCCGGGCACAGTAGCTCCATTTACTATTTTGCCGCACCATGCGCCCATAATATCTTCATTAGTGAGCGGAGTTATTTTGTTTACAACAGAAGAAGGAAAGGATATGCAGGTAGAAATAGGAGGCGGTTTTGTAGAAATGAGTAACGGAACGGTAACTGTTTGTATTTGTTGAGTAATGTAAAAGAGCCGGTTAATGGAGCTAAGAATAAAAACATACGCAATTAGAACACTTGTATGCTTGGGGCTAACAGCCTTGTTGCTTTTAGGTGTTGCGTATGCTTTATATCCTGTTGCGTTTTCTTGGAAGATACTGCTTTTGGCGGCTGTTTTTTATTCAGTCTGTCTTTTGGGCATTGTACTTATTGCCAAGTTGGCTAAACGCGGGGGCCGCACATTTATATCGGGATACATGGCAGTAAAAGCTATAAAGATGGTGCTGCTTTTAATAACTCTGCTGGTATTCTTTTTTGCCGACAGGGCTGCTATAAGGTGGATAACTGTTGCGTTTTTAGTATTCTATGTAGTAACGCTGATTTTTGATACGGTCTATTTTTCAAGAGCTCTAAAAAAATGAAACGGAGATTACTGATATTGACGGCAATGCTTTTAGTGGCCTGCATGGGCTTCCGTACAGAGGCGCGAGCATCTTCGGAAGACGAGGGCGGGGGCGTTAATGTTCAGCATATTATATTTGAGCACATGCTCGATTCTTATACTTGGCATATAACCAAGGTTGGGGAAACGGATGTGGCTGTATATCTCCCTGTAATACTGTATAGCAAAACATCTGGCTGGCATGTTTTTTCTTCCAGAAGGCTACACGAAAACGGCGGCAGCTATCGGGGCTTTTATCCCGCTCCTGAAGATGGGGCACATGCCTATAAGCTTATGGAGAAAATGCCGGATGGCTCTATGGTGAGGCCTATAGACTTATCGCTCACAAAAATGGGATTGGCACTTCTTATAAACAGCGTGGTGCTGTTACTTATATTCTTGCCGGCTGCCCGTTGGTACAGAAAAAACAGAGGCAATACAGAAGCCGTGCCTTCTAAATATGTGAGCTTTGTTGAAATGCTTGTGCTTATGGTGGAAGATGGAATTATAAAACCTTGCATTGGCAAGAATTACAGAAAGTTTTCGCCTTATTTACTCACGGCATTCTTCTTTATATTTACCTGTAATCTAATGTCGTTGCTACCTATATTTCCGGGCGGGGTTGGAGTTACTGCAAACATGGCGGTAACAATGTTTCTGGCTCTATGTACATTTATTGCAGTTAATGTATTTGGTTCTAAAGAGTATTGGAAAGAAATACTTTGGCCGGATGTGCCTACATGGCTGAAAGTGCCGCTGCCGTTAATGCCTATGATAGAGCTTATAGGTATATTTACCAAGCCAATAGCTCTTATGATAAGGCTCTTTGCCAATATGCTCGGCGGCCACATGGCAATGCTTGTTCTAACTATACTCATATTCATAGGATTTAGCGCAGGTGCTGCCATGGGAAGTTCTATGACATTTATTTCTGTGGTATTCAATATATTTATGTATGCATTGGAATTGTTGGTTGCCTATATACAGGCGTATGTATTTACACTCCTGAGTGCGGTGTTTATAGGCTCTGCCCAAGTGCATCATCATGGAGATTAAGAAAACAGGCAAAACAGATAAAGAAAAAATTATATAAACAATTAAACACAAATAAATTATGTTAACAGTTCTTTCAGTAATCCTCGAGTACACAATGGCACTGGCACTTAGCAAGTCTGCCGCAGCCATAGGTGCAGGAATAGTTGTAATAGCAGCTTCTTTTGGAATAAGCAAGATAGGAGCTAATGCCATGGATGCCATTGCCCGTCAGCCACAGGCAGCCGGCGATATTCGTAGTGGTATGATATTGTCTGCAGCTCTTATAGAAGGCGTGGCTCTTATAGCAGTTATTGTATGTATGTTATCATACTTTGTTCAGCTCGGTTAATAAAGTAGTTATAAACAAGAGATTATGTCTTTACTTGTTCCCGACAGCGGATTGTTGTTTTGGATGTTGATATCTTTTGGTGTGGTGTTTTTTATCCTCGCCAAATTTGCTTTTCCAATGATAACCAAGTCTGTTGAGGATAGAAAAAAATTTGTAGAAACTTCTTTGAACGATGCCCGTTCTGCCAAGGAAACCCTCGCCAGAGTAGAAGAAGATACCAAGGCACTTATAGCAGAGGCAAATAAAGAGCAGGGCAGGGTTCTGAATGAGGCGGCTATACAAAGGGAAAAGATGATTTCTGCAGCAAAAGAAGAGGCTGCAGAGCAGGCGCGCAATACCTTGGAAGATGCTCGGGAGCAGATTCGTATAGAAAGAGAAGCTGTTATGCTCGATTTAAGAAGAGAGATGGCGGCTCTTTCGTGCGATATTGCAGAGAGAGTTATCAAGGATAAGCTTTCAGACAAGCAGAACCAGATGGCGCTGATAGAAAAAATGCTCGATGAGGTAGTAAAAGAGGGCGATGCCAAAGAGGTAAGTCTTTCTTAAATGCTTAGATTATGGATGTAGGAGTATTGTCTGTACGGTATGCAAAGGCATTGTTGGAATATGCCCAAGACAAGGGTGTAGCCGAGGAACTTTATTCTCAGGCTAAAATGCTTTTGGATTGTTTTGCAGAAAATCCTTCATTATCCGTAACCTTGGAAGACCCTTTGCTCACACATAGGCAGAAACTGGAACTTATTTCTTCTGCCTTGTCTTGCAGTCAGATGGCCAAAGAGGTGCTGGTTAATTATTTCAATCTGATAATAAGCAAGCATCGTGAGCCTTATATGGCCTCGTCTTTGAGGAGTTTTATAGAGCTTTACCGCAAAAGTGCGGGTATTACAGTTGTAAAAATGATAACAGCTGTGCCTTTGGAAAAAGATATGGAAGATAAAATTCTTGCTAAGGTCTCTGGCTTGTTAGGCAAGAAAGTAGAACTTCAGAAGAGCGTAGATCCTTCTATAGAGGGCGGTTTTATCTTCGATATAGACGATTACAGATTAGATGCGAGCGTGGCTAATAGAATCAGGCAGATAAGGCAGCAGTTGCTCAGTAAAAACAAGAGAATAGTATAATAGTTTATGGCATTCAATATCAAAGCAAGTGAAGTTTCCCAGGTCTTGCGCAAGCAATTGGAGGGAATAGAAGATAAGATAACGTTAGATGAGGTGGGCACCGTTCTTCAGGTTAGCGATGGCGTGGTTCGTATCTATGGATTAAGAAATGCAGAAGCCAGCGAATTGCTTGAGTTTGAGAATGGTGAAATGGCTGTAGTAATGAATCTTGAAGAAGATAATGTGGGAGCCGTATTGCTTGGTTCTACAGACAATATCAAAGAGGGGTTCATTGTTCGCAGAACAAAAAGAATTGCATCTATCAGAGTGGGAGAGAGTATGCTTGGCAGAGTAATAAATCCTTTGGGAGAACCTTTGGATGGTAAGGGAGAGATAACCGGAGAATTATTTGAAATGCCACTTGAAAGAAAGGCTCCCGGAGTAGTTTTTCGTCAGCCTGTTAATCAACCATTGCAGACAGGTATCAAGGCCATAGATTCTATGATTCCTATCGGACGCGGGCAGAGAGAACTCATAATAGGTGATAGGCAGACCGGAAAAACAGCAATAGCCATAGACACCATAATAAATCAGAAAAATGCAGCTAAAAAAGGAAAGCCGGTATATTGCATATATGTTGCCATAGGTCAGAAAGGTTCTACTGTAGCCTCTTTGGTAGAGACCCTTAGAGCTAATGGCGCAATGGACTATTCTATAGTGGTTTGTGCCACGGCTGCAGATCCGGCAGCGCTTCAGTATTTTGCTCCGTTTGCAGGAGCTGCCATCGGCGAATATTTCAGAGATACAGGAAGAGATGCGCTGGTTGTGTATGACGACTTGTCTAAGCAGGCCGTATCTTACAGAGAAGTTTCTCTGATTTTGCGCCGTCCGTCTGGTAGAGAAGCGTATCCCGGAGATATTTTCTACTTGCATTCCAGATTACTGGAGAGAGCTGCAAAAATTATAGAGCAGCAAGAGATGGCTCAACAGATGAACGATTTGCCGGCCTCTTTAAAAGGTAAAGTAAAAGGCGGCGGCTCCCTTACGGCACTTCCTATAATAGAAACTCAAGAAGGAGACGTTTCTGCCTATATACCAACAAATGTGATATCCATTACAGACGGCCAGATATTCCTCGATACAGATTTATTCAATCAAGGAAACAGACCTGCCATCAATGTAGGAATTTCGGTTTCTCGTGTGGGAGGAAATGCACAGATTAAGCCTATGAAAAAAGTGGCTGGTACCCTTAAAATAGATCAGGCACAATATCAAGAGCTTGAAGCTTTTACCAAATTTGGTGGAGAGATGGATAAAGTTACAGCCATGGCCATAGACAAGGGTAGGAAAAATACCCGACTGTTAATACAGCCTCAGTATTCTCCTATGAGTGTAGAAGAACAAATCGCCATTCTGTATTGTGGAACTCATGGTTTGTTCAAAGACATAGACCTTAGTAGGATTCAGGAATTTGAGACTATATTTTTGAACCTGTTGAAAATTAACCATAAGGAAGATGTGTTGGAACCACTTGCTAATGGCGAGTTTAACGACGATATCACAAAGAAGATAGAAAGTATAGCCCAAATGGCAGCCAACCAGCTAACATCATAATAATAGAGGCAACCATGCGGATGGTTATTACGGGAATTTGAAAGCCGGAATTTGAAAGCCGGAATTTGAAAGCCGGAAATTTGAAAAAAGAAAGTTAAAGGCCGGAAATTGAAGTCAGGGAGTTGACAACTGGAAATTGAAATCGGGGAAGTTGAAAATAGATAGTTGAAGGCTGGAACTTGAAGGCCGGAAAATAATTGAAAATAAGAGATATATGGCTTCATTAAAGGAAGTAAAATCTAGGATAGGCTCTGTGCAGGGAACCCGCAAGGTAACCTCGGCCATGAAGATGGTGTCTGCCGCCAAGCTCCACAAGGCGCAGAATATCATAACATCTATGCTGCCATATCAGCAGAGTTTGGATAACATTGTCTCTAATTTCTTGGCAGGCGAAACTCCGTTTCACTCTCCCTATGTTCTTAAAGAGGGCGAGGAACTGGCTATAGGGGGTAAGGTGGCAATAGTTGTGTTTTCTTCTAATTCATCTTTGTGCGGTGCTTTTAATTACAATATAATCAGAGAATTCACTTCACTCGTTCTGGCTCTGAAGGCAGAAAAAGTAGAAGAGGGTGCCATAGATGTTTATGCCATAGGCAAGAAGGTAGAGGAGGCCATAATAAAGATGGGCTTTAAGCCGGAAACTTATCAAGATTTAGCCGCCAAACCAGACTATAAAAAAATATTTACACTCGCAGAACATATCCTTGAACTGTATGCCTCAGGGGTTTATACTCGTGTGTATGTAATTTATCATCATTTTAAATCTTCTGCAGTGCAGAGAGTTCAGAGGCAGCTTTATTTGCCGCTTAAAGTGCAGGAATATAAAAAAGAACAGAAAGCTTCCGCAGAGGGATTTCTGAATAACTAC
Organism: uncultured Bacteroidales bacterium; assembly: GCA_900322025.1. Classification (GTDB taxonomy): domain Bacteria; phylum Bacteroidota; class Bacteroidia; order Bacteroidales; family UBA932; genus Egerieousia. Next base: position 16,857 of record ONYJ01000079.1, read on the forward strand.
ATAGTGGAACCATCTGTTGCCGAGGTAATAGAATCTCTTATGCCGCAGTTGCTAAAACAAAAGTTATATACCTGTCTGGCAGATTCTTTTGCCAGCGAGCATGCCGCCAGAACAATAGCTATGCAGGTAGCAACAGATAATGCAGAAGATCTTATACAAGAACTTACCGTACTTTACAACAAGAGCCGCCAGCAGGCTATTACAGCAGAACTTTTAGATATAGTTGCAGGTAGCGCCCAGTAGGTAGATACTAGTTTGTAGGATTGGTACATAGGATTGTTGTTTGCTTTGTTTGTTTCTCGACTGATTAGCAGATTTGTAGTTAGGAGCGGTTGCTTGCTTTTTTTTATAGATGTATGTAGGCTTCTTGCTTTTTTGGTTTGATTTGGTTCGTAATGGGTTAGTTGTTTGATTGGTCAGATTGGTCGGTGCGTCAGTTAGCCATGAGTGCGGCAAAACCTAATCTAATAAATCTGTTAGATGCCCAATTGTAAGTACGATTAAATCTTTTCCAGATTGTTTCGAGGCTTCTTTTTCGTTTTTAAGAGGCTCATCCCAATTATGTTGAGCGAGTGCAAACTTATTGTGATGTACGGTTATATAGTGCTTTGCGTCAAGATCTTCCATAACCTTATACAGAAGGTTTGGCATG
>ONYJ01000228.1 GCA_900322025.1 uncultured Bacteroidales bacterium
CATACATTTGATGTTGAAATAAGTTTGTAACGCAGGAACTCGTCTGCCAGAATATCGTCAAAACTTAGCCCGATAGACTTTTTGATTATCTCCATAGCGCGTCTTGCCTGAAGCTTGGCTATAACCATATTTGAAGCATTGCCTATAAATGCCGGTTTAGGACAGTTTCCGGTGGCAATCATCTCCATAATACCTTCCTTGCCTTTAGGTCCCCTGTAAATCATAATGTGGAGACCAAGATTGATAACATATTTTTCGGGCTGGAGAAGACGAGGTGGAGTGGCGGCAATGTCTTCTGCCAAACAATCCTGCAGATAATAGGCATCGGCTTCGCACACAGAATTGTTCCAAGTTTCAATGTTCTTCCGTATAGGGTAGGTGAGACCTTTATACAGGAAATCCATTCCCGTATAAGTGATGTTGAATATACCTATGGCATCTTCGGAACTGAGTTTCCAAAGAAGGTTTTCTTTTTCCACCTCCACAAGAAATTCTGTAATATCTGAATGCTTTTCACCAATTTCAAAGAGTTTCCGATAGACTGCAAGGCCCCGCTCCCTTATAGGGAGATTCTTGATGTAGTCATAAGTCGTCTTGAATGGTTCTAACCACTTTTCAGGAGTTACGGTAGGCTTACTTTCCTCTGAGGCAGAAGAACCTTGGCTCTGACTCTGAGCGTCCATTGCAATCTTTGATGAAATATCCATATATTTTGCCATCAGCCCGGAATCCTGAAAGTTGGTAAAAAATGTTGCAGCATCATTTTGAGTTTCAGCAAAAGCCAACAGTTCCTTCTTGTAATCCTCAATTTCCTGCTGTATAGACTCATTACTTGTCTTCATGGTTTCCAGACCGTCTATATAGCCCTTAATCATCATCTGTATTGTAGCGTCCATATCACTTGATTTCTATAAATTTATACTTGCCGTCCTCAGATTCCGGAGAGAGTCTGACACAAGGCGGCATAATTTCCTGACTGTACCATTGCCTGCATTCTTCTTCCAGCGTGTTGCGCTTTTCCCATAATTCTTCAATTTCATTCCGGTAAGATTCAATGCTCCATTCCATCTTCTCCAGAGAACCGGTAGTAGAGGCTTTTATTATAGTATCGGTGAATTCCTTGTAAATCTCATCACTGCAGTCTATAAGAGCCCTAAACTTAGGTAGGGCTGCTAAAGTGGCAAAATCCGAACTCGGCTTTGAAAGCATTTTCAGGTCATCAGCAATGGCGGCTACAGTTCTTTCAGGATCGCTTTTAGTGTCGTTGTATTCAATGAAATCTGAAAACAGCCTATGAAATCCTTCTATGGTTCTGAGCCACTTGTCTTTCTTGGTCTGGAGCTCGGCCCACATTCCAGTGTGAGTGAATGTATAATAAGGGTCGGCCTTAATTTTCTGGAGCACATCGTTGCAGAATTCTACAACATCTGTCCATCCCATTTCTTCTGCAGCCAGTTTGCTTGCAAACACACGGTCCATGGCTACTGCTGCAGCCCCTGCGGTGTACAATCCGTTTTCCTTTGACTTTGCTTCCGCCTCCTCGTTTGAGGAACAAGACTCAAGAAGGTTCAGCCATTTTTTGTAGTACTCTGCCTGATAGGGAGTTCTTGGACAGTTCTCGAATCTGTGGACATAGAGTCCGTAGAGTTCTTTTGAAGTTTTTAATCCGCTCATTCTATTTTATTTATATTTTATTCTGTTTCAATTCTATTCTATCCGCTTCTTTCTTGTTTTTTCTATGGAACTCTGGTCTGTATCCGCTAAGATAACAAAAAAATCTAAGCACATCTACTCCCGTATCTTTATACCAGTTCGTATTGTCGAAAATTTGAAACATTTACCCTGAGAAAACTATTCAATAGAACATTCTGTTTCAGCTGTTGAGGCTAATTCTTTAAAAGTTTTTCTTGGGTTTGAATTAGAATGATTATTATTAACTTTGTTGTAAACTTCCATAGTGTGCAAAAAAGAGACGCTTACAAAATACCGCACCTGATACCGCACAATAAACGGAATAGGTGCATAAAATTTTAATAGAAATGAAATCAATAAAACAGATTATTGTTGCGCTTGCGGTAACAATAGCACTACCAGTATGTTGCTGGTCTCAAGAGAGTAATGTGTCTGCAATAGATGCGATAATGACACGTACCAGTATTCGTAGTTTTACCGGAGAACCGGTGTCGAGAGAACACTTGGAAACTATTTTGAAGGCAGGAATGGCGGCTCCTACAGCAATGAACATTCAGCCTTGGCGTTTTGTGGTTGTTACAGACAAGGAAAATATCGCCAAAGTATTCGGCTCTAAAAGTAAGATGTTTACCACGGCAGGAGCTGTGATAGTTGTATGCGGGCAGACTACGGTCAAGAGAAAACCGTTCGGACAGCCTGATGCTCCTGAAACAGAGCAGCCTAATATCTTCTGGTATGAAGACTGTTCTGCAGCTACACAGAATATACTGCTGGCTGTGCATGCCTTAGGGCTTGGAGCCGTATGGACAGCCGGCTATCCTTCAGAGCAAAGGGTTGCACCAATAGCAGCAGCGCTCGGCATACCGGAGAGCGTAAAGATTCTTTGCGTAATTCCTATAGGCGTGCCGGCAGAGAGCCCTACCCCTAAAGACAAATGGAAGCCCGAAAATATTCATTGGGAACAATGGTAGTATATAACATTATGAGATTTATATTTATCACTATAGCGTTGTTTTCTGCCTCAATTGCATTTGCGCAGGAAAACCTGATAGCAGCTGCACAGAATACCGAGGTGAAAAAGAGTTTTACTGTCGTTAAGGAAAATCCTATTACCAGTGTCAAGAATCAATATCGCAGTGGAACCTGTTGGGCTTATGCTACTTTGGGATACTTTGAGAGCGAGATTCTCAGAAAAACCGGCAAAACTTACGACCTGTGTGAGATGTTTGTAGTTAATAAAGATTATTTGGATTGTGCAACTCATTATGTTCGTATGCATGGCTACAGTCAGATTTCCGAG
>ONYJ01000077.1 GCA_900322025.1 uncultured Bacteroidales bacterium
CTGCAATGAGTTATTGACGGCACAGGTAAACATAATGCGCTATAACAAACGAGCGTTACTAACAACACAACAACAGGCAATAGCAATGGCATTATAAGTATAAAGCACTACAACAAAGAGCACCACCGATAATGCAACAGTAGAGAACAGCAGCAGAAATATAATACAACTAAGACTATTACTAATAACACAGCAATAGAGAACGGCAAGATAGATAAACATAATATACTATAAGAAAGACTAATACTGATAACATAGCTAATGGATTTAATATTGATAAGACATACAGCCCCTAATGTAGAGAAAGGCACCTGCTATGGTTGGAGCGATGTGGATGTAGCCACAACATTTATAACCGAAGCAGAATGTACACTGCAAAAGCTAAGAGAATATCTCCCTGTAGATAAAGTCTTTACGTCTCCATTACAAAGAGCCGCAAAGCTTGCCGCTTTTTGTGGTTTTCCAAATGCCGAGAAAGAAGAAAGGCTCAAAGAAATGAATATGGGCGAGTGGGAAATGCAACTCTACGACAATATTAAAGATCCGGCGCTGCAACATTGGTACGAAGACTATATGAACCTGCCGGCCACCGGGGGAGAAAGCTTTCCTATGCTATACTCCAGAGTTGAATCTTTTCTGAATGAGCTCAAAAGCAAGGCATACAATAAGGTTGCTATATTTGCCCATGCCGGCCCGATAGTGGCAGCCGCCATCTACTCGGGCTTATGCACAAAAGAGAATGCCTTTGGCATAGCACCGGTATTTGGCGGCATTTTAAAGATAACTATATAAATATCAGAATACTAACTTTGTCTTTTAGGTTTCTTCTTTCTAAAGCAGCGAGCCACATATCTGACACCTAAAACCACTCCTGTGAAAGATGCTGCAGATCCTCCCAACAAAAGTACCCACATAACAACTATCCACAAGCCCCTACGCCCAACAAACACCTTATATCTCAGGCTATGAAATCCTTGATATAGCTGAAATTGCCATCTGGAATGAGTATTAAATGTTCTAACTGTACCGCTATGCAGATCTACATAGTAGCTATTCTTATCGGCATTGCCCACATCTACCTTCCAAACAGGTAGCGGCATTCTCCCTTTAAGATCTATGTAGTAACTGTCGTATTCTGTTAGCAGAGATATAGATATAGGCTCTCCTACATGAACAGAAGCTACCGCACTTTTCACCTCAGAACTGTCTATGGCTAATTTCGCACAATTTGAGCTTAGGGCATCTATACACGCTGTTTCTCCATCTGCCAATTGAATTTTATAAAAAGGATGACCGGCAAAACTTTTCCACTCTATTCGGCTTATTTGTCCGCGATGGTATGCAAGTAAAGAATCTACAGACAAAATATATTTATCGGAAGGCAGTTTGCCTGTATCAAAGGCACTTCTGAAATTATATTTGTTGTGTTCTTTACCGAGCCACTGCGGTATCTGCGCTAATGAATACATTCCGCTCACTATCCAAGTAAGCAGAAATATTCCAAATACGGAACCTAATATATGATGCCATCTGTACCACTTCTTTTTATACGGACTGGTAAAGCCACGCCCTTGTTTTACAGAATGTCTGAAAGAACGCACCCCCATCCAGCATCCGGAAACAAGCATTATGATTCCAAATATAGATAGCCAGATAATCAGAGATTTCCATGTTTCTGCATCTTGCCTTATCCACGTAAGATAAACCCAGTGAGGAATAGCTCCGAGCCAAGCCCATATTCGCTCGCTCCGAGTAGTACATTGTAAAACTTCTGAAGTCTTTGAAGATATATACAGTTGGGTACGCTCTTTGTCGGAGAAGTAGAATTTATAGATTGGAAAATCTTCTTTAAGTCTTCCAAAAGGAATCCACTGCTCCAAGCTATAAAGGGAGTCTATCTTTTCAACAGGAGCCTCACACCATAATTTTGCCACATTTAAAATGCGTTGGCTATCATCCACTACCCTAAATTCAGAAGAATCAGCAAGCAAATTTACGGTGGAACGCCTACCGATTCCCAATTCATAGTAACTCTGGTTAAGGTATCTGTATAAAGCCGCAGACTTTATAGAATCTATTGCTATACCGTTTCTTACAGCTATACTATCTAAAGATGGCAAGTTACATTGTATCGGCTGCATCTTAGATAGCTTTTCCTCCTGACTTGCAGAAGGAAATCTGTGATAAATCATCACGATACCCGTAAGAAACCACATCAGGAACAGGATACTGAGCAAGGTGCCCAATATCCTGTGCAGAGTCCTGAATAGTTTGTCCAATAATTTAGAAAGCATATTGGACAGATGCTGTAAAGTTCCTTGGTTGGCTTGGAACCATCTGATTTCCTAACGATTGGTTAAAGTACTTTTCGTTAAACAGATTCTTTATATTGAGTCCAAGTCTAACTCCATTTTTAAGGCTATAGCTAAAGCCTACGTTTGTTAACCAAAATGCATCAAACCACGATGTGTTATTGGCGTTTCTATAAACCTTATCCTGAAAATCAACATCGAAGTTTATTCCAAATCCCCTCAAGATGCCGGAAGGAACCATATAATCTCCCATTACAAAGAATGTGTTCCTTGGTATTCTGGCATACTGCTTGCCCTTTGTATCATCTGTTGACATCCATTTGTTCTTGGCCATCTCCTTAACCTTTGCATTGGTATAGGCATAACCGGTTGTAAGCAACAGTCCTTCTATAGGCCTGTAAGAAATTTCTATATCGAATCCCTTAGAATTCATTTTGCCCACCTGCCCTACTACATTCTTATCCAAGGTTTCACCATCTATTACATCGCCTTTGTTGGCTATGGTTCTGGTCATATTGTACTTGTTTATGTAGAACAAGCTGAAATCTACCCTGAGTTTGCGATCTATATCGTAGCGAGCACCTATTTCAAACTGCTCTCCCTTCTCCGGCTTAAATACCTCTTCTCCATCTGTAGGTGTGAAAATTTTTCCTTTTCTATCTACATAGATAGTATTGTCGTTGTAGAAAGTTCTTATAGGCTTAAAGTAAGTTCCAACAGAAGCGAACAAAGACAAATCGTCTGTAGGCAGATATACTGCACCTGTTCTGAAAGTAAAGGCACCTGTCTTTAGCTTTGAGTAGGCATCTGAATCTACATGTCCGTATTTTCTTCCTCTGTCTATAACATCTATTTGGGTAGCACGCTTAAAATTATACATATCGTACCTTCCGGCAATCAGAACCTTCCATTTGGCACTCAATTCCATCAAATCGTGGAAATAGAAACCAAGCATACGAGTAAACTGCGGAGTACATTTGCTGAACTGAGTATCCATCCAGCCGATGCTGTGCGGATTGTATGTTGTTCCGTGGCCGGTAAGTCCAGGACCTACAACATCATCTCCCTTTGAACCAAACTGATAGCCTGAGTAAGATACTCTGTCTAAATAAATAAAAGTGTTACCTCCCATAAAATTATGCACCACGCTACCGGTAGTGAACTTTCCGCTCAACTCAATCTGATTGTTTACAGTTTTTGCTATGTGAGAGAATCTAAGCGGATAGCTATAGTAGAGAGAATCCAGACAAATATAGGTACGAGCTCCGCTGGAAGACTCATAATAGTGCTTGTAAATAGGGTCTTTACTGGTCAGATAAGAAAGCTCTTCTGTAGAAAAATAATCTATGTCATCATAGCTGTACGATATGTTTTCCGTAAGCTTAAAGTTCTCGTTGAAAGTATGTACCCATTTTGCCGATACATTTGAAGAACGGTTGTACATTTCATCCGATTCGCTGTTGTATCTCCACTTTCGGTTTAAGCCCGGCAGCATATCGTTCTTTTTC
>ONYJ01000201.1 GCA_900322025.1 uncultured Bacteroidales bacterium
GTTTTTCCCACACCGGTAGGACCGAGAAACAAGAATGTGCCTATTGGCTTGTTAGGGTCTTTGAGGCCTGCACGATTGCGCAGTATGGCTCTGGTAACTTTATCAATGGCATCGTCTTGACCTATAACGCTTTCCTTTAGAGTATTGCTCATATTAAGCAAGCGGTTGCTCTCGCTTTGCGCAAGTTTCTGGATAGGTATTTTGGTGGTCATGCTCAGCACTGCTTCTATATCTTCTTTTCCAACTTCTACAGGATTGTTTTCCATTTTTGCAATCCATTTTTTTCTGACAGATTCCAACTCTTCTTCCTTAGTTTTCAGTAGGTCTCTTACCAGAGATGCGTGCTTGAAGTCTTTGTCTCTTACGGCCTTGCTCTTTTCGTTCTGCAGAACTGAAACTTCGTTTTCAAGATCTGATACCGGCTTTGGTACTTTAAGATTTTTTATATGTGCCCTGCTGCCGGCCTCATCCATTATATCTACGGCCTTATCTGGCAGACATCTGTCTGAGATATATCGCTGACTTAGTGATATGCAGCTTTTTAGGGCGTCGTCGGTATATACTACATTGTGGTGTATTTCGTATCTTTTCTTTATGCTTTGCAAAATCAGAAGGGTCTGCTCAAAATTTGTGGGCTCTACCATTACTTTCTGAAATCTTCTTTCTAAGGCTCCGTCCTTTTCTATAACCTCTCTGAACTCATCGAGAGTAGTGGCTCCTATACATTGAATCTCGCCTCTGGCGAGGGCTGGTTTCAGCATATTTGCAGCATCGAGGCTGCCCGAAGCTCCTCCTGCGCCCACAAGAGTGTGCAGCTCGTCTATGAATAGTATTACATCGTCGTTTTTCTTGAGCTCGTTGAGGATAGATTTCATTCTCTCTTCAAACTGTCCTCTATACTTGGTGCCGGCAACAATGCTGCCAATGTCCAATGATATTATTCGTTTACCGGCAAGGGAGTATGGCACTTCTTTATTTGCGATTTTGTTTGCAAGTCCTTCTGCAATAGCACTCTTGCCAACTCCCGGCTCGCCAATTAGTATAGGGTTGTTCTTTTTGCGTCTGCCAAGAATCTGTGCCACCCTTTCTATTTCTTTATCTCTGGCCACAACCGGATCTAATTCTTGGGCAGCTGCGGCTCTGGTAAGATCTAATCCAAAGCTATCCAATACAGGGGTTTTGCTCTGTTGGCCTTGTGTTGCCGCACCGTTTTGTGTGGCTTTTGGGTTTGCAGGATCGAGCGACGAAGCCGGCTGTCCTTCTATGTTGTGATTGGTGTTTTCCGGCCGTTCCAAGCTGTTGAGCCTGTCTTCTACATATCCTTCTGCGGTTTGATCTCCTCCTGCATTTTTTATGGTGGCATAGTGTATGCCCTTCATATTCAGATAGTCTATGGCAGAACTGGTGCGTGTTCTCATAATGGCCAACAGAAGGTGCAGGCTACCCGGAGATGTTGCCTTCATGCTTCTGGCCTCCAAATACATTATTTTTAGAGCATTGCTGCTGGCAGAAGACAAGGCTATTTCGTTAGACTTATTCTCTGGTATAGGTTCGTCTTTTCCTATGGCATTTTCTATGGAGAGCTTCATGTCTGAAATGTCTATACCTAACTCCAAGAGTCTTGCAATGGCAGCATTGTCTGAGTGCCTTATCATTCCAAGTACCAGATGATCAGTTGTTAAGACATAGCTTCCAAGTCTGATTGCCTCTTCTTTTGAATAGGCTATGATAGCATTGAGAATTTCGGGAATTTCTATATACATTTCTATTATAATTTTGGCGTAAGATACAAATTTTTTGGGCTAAATCCGGCCTGCCTTATATAGGCTGTAATTTATTTGGAAATTTTTTATACAAATAGTAAATTTGAAGGTTAAAATATTAAGAGGAATAATGGAAGAGAATAAGGATTTGAACGGCACAGCTGTGCCAGCGGGAGACGATGGTTACAATCACGGTATTATCCAGAGAATCAATATCGAGGATCAGATGAAATCTGCCTACATAGACTACTCTATGAGCGTTATTGTATCTCGTGCACTCCCAGATGTTAGAGATGGTATGAAGCCTGTTCATCGCAGGATTCTTTACGATATGGGCAAAGAGTTGAATATCACGGCATCCGGCCAGACTAAAAAATCAGCAAGAGTAGTTGGCGATGTGCTTGGTAAATTTCACCCTCACGGAGATGCCAGTGTGTATGATGCCATGGTTAGATTGGCGCAGAACTGGAGTATGCGCTATCCTTTGGTGTTCGGGCAGGGAAACTTTGGCTCTGTAGGAGGAGATCCACCAGCAGCTCAGAGATATACCGAGGTTAAGCTCATGCCTGCGGGCGAAGAGGTTCTTAAAGATCTGGATAAAGACACTGTGGATTTTGTGCCGAACTTTGATGGGGAGCACATGGAACCAACAGTCTTGCCGGCTAAATTGCCGCTTTTGCTCATAAATGGAACCAATGGTATTGCAGTGGGTATGGCTACTATGATGCCGCCACACAATTTGAGCGAAGTTTGCGACGGAATTATTGCTTATATAGATAATCCGGATATAGATTCAGAGGGCCTTATGCAGTACATAAAGGGGCCGGATTTTCCAACCGGTGGTACTATTATGGGTATTCAAGGCATTAAGGATGCATTTGCTACCGGTAAAGGACGCATTATAGTTAGAGGTACTACCGATATAGAGATTAACGAAAAAAGCGGCAGAGAAACCATAGTTATTAAGGAAATACCTTACATGGTTAATAAAAATGAACTGCTGAAACAGATTTCTCAACTGGCCGACAACAAAAAGGTTGAGGATATAGTATATGTAAACGACGAGTCTGACCGTAAATCAGGAATGCGTCTGGTGGTTAGGCTGAAGATAGGAGCTGTTAGTCAGGTGGTTCTGAACAATTTGTATAAACATACAGAATTGCAGAGTAGTTTTGCTGTAAACAATGTGGCATTGGTAGATGGCAGACCACGGCAGCTGACCTTGAAAGACTTGATTAAGTATTTTGTGCGGCATCGTCATGAAGTTGTGGTACGCCGCCTTAAATTCGACTTGAAAAAGGCTACCGACAGAGTGCACATCTTAGAAGGCTTGTGTATAGCGTTGGACCATGTAGATGAGGTAATTAAAATTATTCGCGAGTCCGATACCGTAGA
>ONYJ01000027.1 GCA_900322025.1 uncultured Bacteroidales bacterium
AAATCTGCAATAGTTCTGGCAATTTTGAGAACTCTTGTAAAGCCTCTTGCGCTGATGTTTAATTTATTGATAACAGCCTCCATAAACCTTTCTTCCTCTTTATGTAATTTGCAGTATGTTGACAGCTTAGATGGAGTTATGGCCGCATTGGTTAGAAAAGATTCGTTGTTGCTGCTATAGCGTTGTTGCTGAATGTATCTGGCAGTTCTTACCCGCTCTGCGATTTCTTTACTGCTCTCTCCGTTTGTATTTGTGACAGAAGTGGAAACGAGCTCGTTTGCAGCCACGGCCCGCACTATTATTTGTATATCTATTCTATCCATTACAGGTCCTGAAATACGTCTTCTGTATTTTATTATTTCGGTGGAGGAACATTTGCATTTGCCGGCTTTTTCATAAAGAAGGCCACACGGGCAAGGATTCATTGTAGCAACCAACATAAAACGAGCAGGATACACATGCTTTACCTTAACTCGGCTTATTTGAATAATGCCATCTTCCAAAGGTTGTCTCATAACCTCTATGGCTCGTCTGTCGTATTCTGCAAACTCATCGGCAAAGAGTACTCCATTGTGGGCCAGCGAAATTTCCCCGGGCAGACCATGGGCTCCACCTCCAATGAGAGCAGGAACTGTTATTGTGTGATGTGGCGAACGGAAAGGTCTGTGTTTGAGTAGTCCGCCGTAGTGGTTTTCTTTTTTTGTTTCTGTTGCCAACAGGCCGGCAACAGAATAAATTTTACTGGTTTGTATGGATTCTTCTTTGGAAAGCGGAGGAAGTATGCTATTCAGACATTTAGATAAGAATGTTTTGCCGCTTCCGGGAGAACCGTTGAGTATAATATTATGTCCTCCTGCGGCAGCAATTTCAAGCCCTCTTTTTGCTTGCATCTGACCCTTAACTTGGGCAAAATCATAGGTTTGTGTATCTTCTGTGCAGTTAGATTTGTTTATAATACTTTGGGGAGTAACAACTTTATCCTTAGCGTTTTCTGGCGAAAGTAAAATCTGAATTACATCGCCGAAGGTTGCTGCTCCAAATACAGAAATGCCATCTATTTCGGCCCCTTCCATAGCCGAGTTTGTTGGCAGAATACAGCCTTTAAAACCTTCTTCTTTTGCGTGTATAATTATAGGTAGTGCACCCGGAATCTCTCTTAAATGCCCGTCTAAAGAAAGCTCTCCGAGTATCATAAATTCGCTTAGTCTCGTTGATACGGGTTCAGGTAATTGTGAGGAAGCACATAGAATGCCTATAGCTAAGGCTACATCAAAGAGCGAGCCTTCTTTGCGGATGTTTGCAGGAGCAAGATTTATTGTAATCCTTTTTCCCGGAAACCGAAAACCATTGCACGCAAAGGTACTTTCTATTCTTTGCTGGCTTTCTTTAACGGCGCTATCTGGCAGCCCTACCAGAAAAAACCTTATACCATCGCTTACAGATACTTCTACGGTAATTGTATTAATTTCCAGCCCGTTACAGCAAGCACAAAAAACTTTACACAACATATAGACACTCTTTAAGCACATTGATTGCAAAACGTTGGCGTTGGCTAAGGCCTAATCTACCGCTGCCTACCAATGCAGCCAATCATCTTTTAAGCGGCTAATATATTGTGATAGACAAAAAAGCGGATGCCATCCGGTAAAATTTACGCTGTCTGCCCCCGAAATAATCAGTATGTAAAAGAAAGTTGTGCGCCTACGGCAACACACATAAGAAGAAAAGTGGAAAGCTGCATATCTGTTTGCCCGCGCTCTATCAACGAGACATAAGTGCGCTTTTTTCCTATGCGGTCTGCAACCTGTTGTTGTGTAAGGCCTGCTTTCTTTCTTGCATCTTTCAAACATTCAGCATAGTACCAAGCGTACGCTTTAGCTTCAAACTCGTCTCTTGAGGGCGAACCTTTTAGGCCATACTCTTCGTCAAGATGTTGGTCAAAAGTTTTCAGTTTTGCAAGTTTCTTCATGCTAATTGCAGGCACTTTCTTTCCGTATATGTTCTTCATAAATGTCTATTTTTCCATGTTATCAAATAATCTTTTAACTATATTGTCGGCAATAGCTATCTGTTTTCTGTAGTCTTTAGTGGATTTCTTCTTAAAGCCGTTCAGGAGATACACGCTTGTAGCATTGATGAAATTAATCTCATCGGCTGTAAACAAAATTATACGGTATTCGTTATTGACAGATATTCTTATCTCATAATATGGACTGTTAGTGAGTTTCTTGACAAATTTAGAATGTACAATGCGCTTGCTTTTAATTACTTGCAGCACATAATCAATCTTCTTTTTTACGGAAGAATCCAGGGAGTAGAAGAAATCTTCGTATTCCTTGCTCCAGTAAATTTTTCTCATCGCAAATGTAATAAATTTATTTCATTTTATCTCTGGCTTTGCCATGTGAAATAATACTAGATGGCAATAATACATCGGCAGAGCAGAAATGCAGTGCAAAAAAGTAAAATTGACGCTGTCTACCTCTTGAAAACCTATGCGCCATTGCACTTATCTCAAATAATTTATATATTTGTTGCATAGCCAATGTGCCATACATACGGGCTATGACATATCGATGAAAGTGTTTCGCTTTTATCCCTAGATCAAATCTGGTACATTTAATTGCACGGGAAAAAAGTAAACAGCTTTCACTGCGTATGATTCGTTGTGCCGAAAGGTGCTTCAATCATATTCGGTGTGGAGTGTTGTTTATTGTGCAAAGGCTTACCAGAGCCCGATCTAGATAAACGAAGAGCTCCACACTTTCTTTTTGCAAACCGGCTTCGGAGCTCAGCCCAAA
>ONYJ01000166.1 GCA_900322025.1 uncultured Bacteroidales bacterium
GGCGCTATGCGCCTTATTAACTTCTGTAGTGCTGCTCTGTTATTATAGCAGCGAGAGCGGCACTCCGTGCCGGCCTTCGGCTTTTTATTTCCATCCCACCAATCCGGAATTTAGACCGGAATGGACAATTGTGGACTTACCAACTCCTTAGTAAGACGCTCTACCTGCGAGTGGTGTCAATCTAAACGCCAAGCATTCCGAAATTTTTTGGAGAGTTCTGGCAGCGTAAAATAGATGAGGGCGGCTGAAGTCGAAAGACCGACAGCCGCCTTTATTGTTTAATTTGTTAATCAGTGCAGCAGTGCTCACAGTATTCAATGATGCTTGTATGGCATTTTTAATTATATTTGCGGTTCAGTTGATAAAGGCTTATAAAACAGAAACTATGAAGAAAATATTGTTTGCTTTTTGCTCATTATTTATATTATCTGCAACTTTTTCTAAGGCTACATTGGCTCAGGATAATTTGAATTTGCCGGGCTTTCACGATCTTTCTATGTCTGCCGGTTATGGAAGTAGTATGCAGTATCTCAGCAATTATACAAAAGTTATAAGTGGCTATCCGAGTTATGAATCTACCGATTTCAGATTTGCTCCAACTATAACAGCCGAATATGCCTACAGGTTAAATAAAACATTTGCAGTTGGGGCTTTTGTTTCTATTCAGACAGCCAAATCTGTTATAATGAACGAGGGTTTTAGTAATACAAAGGCCAGCGATTACTGGTATTCCTTATTGCCTCAGGTTAGATGTTATTGGTATTCCGACAGGAGAAAGAATGTTTATTCTAAGGCTGCTGTTGGATTATCTGCCAGAAGAAATAAGTATGTTAATACTGACAATATTGTAGAGAGGTTTAAGCATTTTGATGTGGCTTGGCATGTTTCTGCAATTGGGTTTGAGTATGGCGAAACTGTCTGTGGTTTTGCGGAGGCCGGTTTTGGAACTCAAGGTTTTGTTGTAGCCGGCGTTAGAATAAAATTCTCTCTATAAATAAAAGGGGCTGCCAAAGTACTATTGGCAACCCCACATACATTTTTCTAACAAAAGCTTTTAGGCTATTGTAGTTTATTGCTATTTGAAGTCGGCAAGCGAGTGAATGGTAATTCCGCTTCTGAGCTTAGGCTCAAACCAAGTGGTTTTTGGCGGCATTATATTGCCGGTGTCTGCTATGGTTATGAGCTGACGCATAGATACGGGATACAGCGCAAAGGCGGCTGCCATTTCTCCGCTATCCACTCTCTTCTTTAATTCGCCTAATCCTCTGATTCCGCCTACAAAATCAATTCTCTTACTGGTTCTTAGGTCTTTAATATCTAAAAGTTTGTCTGCTATAAAGTCTGAGAATACAGAAACATCCAAAACCTTGATAGGATCGTTATCGTTGTATGTGCCCGGTTTTGCAGTGAGTGAATACCATTCTCCTCCTATATACATAGAGAAGTTGTGTAGTTTTGAAGGAGTGTAGATTTCTGCTCCTTTCTTTTCTACAGTAAAGAACTCACCGAGTTTTGCTATGAACTCGTCTTGGCTCATGCCATTGAGGTCTTTTACAACGCGGTTGTAGTCGATTATCTTGAGCTGGCTTTCTGGGAATACTACGGCCATGAAGTAGTTGTACTCCTCTCTTCCGGTGTGGTTTGGATTTTGAGCTTTTTTCTCTGCTCCCACTCTGCCGGCAGCTGCTGTACGATGGTGTCCGTCTGCTACATAGAAAGCCGGTATGGTGGAGAAAATTTCTGTAATGCGTGCTATTGTGGCATCGTTGTCTATAACCCACATAGTGTGTCCAAAACCATCTTCTGCTACAAAATCGTACTCAGGAGCTTTGCTCTTTACAACATTTTCTACAATGGCGTTTATTTCTGCATTGTCTGGATATGCAAAGAATACAGGTTCCAGGTTGGCATTCTGGATTCTTACATGAATCATTCTGTCATCTTCTTTCTCCTTGCGGGTAAGTTCGTGCTTCTTGATAGCACCACTCATGTAATCATCTGTATTTGCACAAACAACAAGACCGTACTGGGTGCGGCCATCCATGGTTTGAGCATATACATAGTATTGTTCTTTTTTATCCTGAACAAGCCATCCGTTTTGTTGCCACTTCTTGAAGTTCTCTACAGCTTTGTCGTAGGTCTTCTGCTCATGTTCATCTGCGATAGGGGTAAAATCTATCTCAGGTTTGATTATGTGTAGTAGAGACTTTTCTCCGGCTTCTGCCTGAGCTTCCTGAGAGTTGAGCACATCGTAAGGACGCGATGCAACCTCTTTAACTATTTCTTTTGGCGGGCGTATAGCCGCAAATGGTTTTACTTTTACCATATCTCTTAAAATTTGTTAACCTGAAAACGGGTATTGCCTGTGGCAAAGAAATCTACAATCTGGTTGGCTGCAGCCAAACCTGCATTCAGATTGGCTTCTGCTGTTTCTGCCCCTTGTTTCTTAGGAGTAGCAAATACTCGTTTTCCAAACTTTTCTTTAAGCACGTCTATGTTTGCAGGTGCTATGTCTGTTATGTATTTGAGATCTTCTCTATCTGCGAGAACTTTTTCGAGTTCAGGCTCGTTGATAACCTCTTTGCGAGCTGTGTTTACAAGGCAACCGCCTTTTGGCATCTTGCTTAGAAGGGCATATCCGATAGAGCCTTTGGTTTGCTCGTTTGCAGGGATATGCAAAGAAATAAAGTGGCTGTTTGCATAAAGTTCTTCCAAATCTTTAGCTACAGTTACACCCTCTGCCTCCATTTTTTCTGCCGGAATAAATGGATCAAAGGCCATAATCTTCATTCCGAAGCTCTTAGCGTGTTCTGCCACCAATCTACCAACATTGCCATAGGCCTGAATACCAAGAGTTTTACCTTGGAGTTCGCTGCCTGTGCCAGGGGTAAACTGATTACGTGAAATATAAATCATCATACCTATGGCAAGTTCTGCAACGGCGTTGGAGTTTTGGCCTGGGGTGTTCATCGCCACTATCTTTCTTTCTGAAAGTGCTGCAAGGTCGAGATTATCAAATCCGGCACCTGCGCGTACTACAATTTTCAGATTTTTGGCAGCATCTACTACAGCCTTGGTAACTTTATCTGAGCGAACAATAAGAGCATCTGCGTCTGCAACGGCAGCAAGAAGTTTGTCTTCTGTTCCATATTTTTCGAGAGTGGTAAAGGTATGACCTGCCCCCTCTACAATGTTCTTTATGCCTTCAACAGCTTTGCTGGAGAAAGGTTTATCTGTTGCAACAAGAATTTTCATAATACAATAGTTATTTCTTTCTCCTTATTTTACATTCTGTTTTTCAAAATCTTGCATACACTTGATGAGAGCCTGTACGCTTTCGATAGGGCAAGCATTGTATATAGAAGCTCTGAATCCGCCTACTGAACGGTGGCCTTTAATTCCCAACATTCCGTTAGCCTTTGCATAATCGAGGAATGTGGCTTCGAGTTCTTTGTATTCAGGATTCATTACAAAGCATACGTTCATAATTGAACGGTCTTCCGGATTTGCTGTGCCTACGAAAAGTTTGTTACGCTCAATCTCTTCGTAAAGCATATTGGCCTTCTGGGTGTTAAGCTTGTTGATAACTTCCAAACCACCAAGGTTTTTCAGCCACTTGAGCGTCTGTGTCATTGTGTAGATTGCAAATACAGGAGGAGTGTTGAACATGCTCTCTTTTTCTATGTGTGTTCTGTAATCGAGCATGGTAGGGATATAGCTTGATACCTTTCCGAGAACATCGTCGCGGATGATAGCAAAGATAACTCCTGCAGGGCCCACATTCTTTTGAGCACCACCGTATATAAGGCCGTATTTTGAAACATCTACAGGACGGCTCATAATGTCTGAAGACATATCTGCAACCAAGGTAACAGGGCTGTCCATATCGTATTTGATTTCTGTTCCGTAGATTGTGTTGTTGGTGGTGATATGGAAGTAGTCTAAGTCTGTAGGAATTTCATATCCTTTAGGAATGTAGCAGTAAGTTTTATCTGCAGAAGAAGCTACAGCAAATGCAGCGCCTTCTTTACCACGGCTTTTAGCTATTCCCTGGGCCTCTTTCAGAGCTTTTTTTGCCCAAACACCGGTTTCGAGATATCCGGCCTTGTTCTCAAAGAGATTCATAGCCACATACAGGAACTGAAGGCTGGCACCACCACCTAAAAATACCACATGGTAGTTGTCCGGAATATGCAAAAGTTCTTTCCAAAGAGCTCTGCACTCGTTCATTACAGCTTCCCACTCTTTACTTCTGTGAGAAATTGAAATCAAAGGTATGCCGGTTCCGGCAAAGTCCTTCAAAGCATCGATTGTTGAATTGATTGCCTCCTCTGGAAGAACACAAGGACCGGCAAAGAAATTATAAGCTTTTTTCATAATGGATTTTAGTGTTAAAAAATTTTGCACAAAGATATAATATTGTTCCGAATTTTAAGCGGGTTTATTCGTTTTTTTTCAAAACTTTAGAGTATCTATTCTAACGTCTTCTAATTTTAACAAAACCTCTTTGAAAGCTTCTGTTGTGCTGGCAGGTATATGTGCTGTTAGGGAGCATTCTTGCTCAAAAATCTTGTCTGAATATTCTATGCCTCGTTTTCTGAGTTCTTTCAGCACTTTATCTGTTTGAGGATAGGAGAAAGTTATGCGGAGAGGTATGGTGGCGGTTTTTATCATGGTTGTTGCGGCATTAAGGGCTTCTTGTGTGGCAGCTTTATAGGCGCGTATGAGCCCTGGCACTCCAAGTTTTACTCCGCCAAACCAGCGAACCACCACTACTAATATGTCGCTGAGATTCTTTGAAAGCAATTCGCCGAGTATAGGTCTGCCGGCAGTGCCTGAGGGTTCGCCATCGTCGTTAGCTCGCCAAGTTTCTCCTTTTGGACCAATGCGATAGGCATAGCAATGGTGGGTTGCATCGTAGAATTTTTTTCGGAGCTCCTTTACCAGTTCTTCTGCCTTTGCTGCATCTGAACAAGGATAGGCAAAGCAGACAAAACGGCTACCATTGTCTTTGTAAAGCCCTTGTGTGGGAGTGCTTATACTCAGATAATTGTCTGGTGAATTATTTTGTGATGGTTTTTCTTCTGCCATTCTATACTCCAAAATAAAATATTATTCTATGGCCTTGGACAAAATCAGGCTGCTAATGCTTAGCATTGTAAAGGTAGGCTGTTTTTGATAAATTTGCAATGCAAATATCTGTATAGGTATGTTTGACAGGAAAAAATTCATATGGGCTTTTTCTCTTTTAGGCAGGGAACTGGAAAGGTTGGCTACTCTGCTACATGCCGGTGGTGACGGTGCAGATGAGCAGGAATTTTTGCAGTTATGCTGTATGGCTAATGAGGAGAACTTGTTCTTTAGCAGATTTATGCAGGCTACGGCCCTGAGAAAAATAGCGGAGAACTACCTTACGGAGCAATCTTTAAACACACTGTTGTCTTATTCAGATAGGCCGAAAAGTTTCTCTGATTTTGAAGGTGATTATGAAGCAGAGACTAAAGCAGGAGAGAATGCTTTGAGAATTAGAATGGCAGATAAAACCGTGGGCATAATAATGGCAGGAAATATTCCTGCAGTGGGTTTTCACGAACTTTTATCGGCTCTTTCTACTGGTGCTAAGGTGAGGGTAAAGCTGTCTTCAAAAGATGGGTATATTATACCTGCTATAATAAAAGTTTTGGCTTCTATTGCTCCCGATATTGCGTCCAGAGTAGTATTTGAATCGCCTGTAGCAGAAACTTTTTTGCATGGCAAGAGCTGGCCTTTTTTTATAGATCGTAAGATAGATTTTCTTCTTTTTAGTGGTTCTGATTCTGTAAAGGTTATGATACAAGAAGAATTTCCGGGGGTTTCTATACTGGCAAGAGGAGAGCGTTTCAGTTTTTCTGTTCTTACAGGAAAAGAGACAGACAGAGAACTTGAATTTTTGGCAGAGGATATGTTTCTGTACTGCGGTTTAGGGTGCAGGAGTTCGTCTTATCTGTTTGTTCCGGAAGAGTTTAACCTGAGCCGCATAGCAGATGCCTCAAAATCTATCGGAGAATACATTAAAGAAATTCTGCCTTGGACTAATTCTTACAATCGTTTACGGGCTGTGGCCGCAATGGAGGATAGGTTGATGCCGAATTCCTATTTTTTGGCTAAAGATGTGCCTGATGGACAGTTTGTAGATGGTGGCTTTTTTTTGCTGGAAAACTCTGCTCTTCCTTTTCCACCTTTAGGCTCTGTGAGGTTTACAGCCTACAATACAGAAGCAGATATAGAAAGTTTCTGTCAAACTTATAGAGATAAAATACAGAAAAAATATACTAACTTTGGTTTTGCTCAGGCTCCTGCTACAGACGATTGGATGGATGGTGTAAATACCGTACAAGCCATCTTAGCAGGGTGCCTGAAGAATAAATCTTTTGAAAACAATGGCTGCAATTTTAAAATATAAGGTTACTTTTCCTTCCAGTAAAACGTTTTTTAGAGAATACGAACTTTCAGACGATATGTCTTTGTTTGCTCTTAATAAATTCTTGGTAAACGATTTAGATTTTGCGCCGGATCAAATGGTGGCGTTCCGAGGTTTGGATACAGGTGGTAAAGTGGTGGCTATGTGGGGGATGTTCGATTTAGGGAGTGGTACCATAGACGGTGTAAGCTTAGAAAAGACATTAGCCTTGGGCGTTACAACACTTCACTATGTGTTTGATATTACAAAGAACAAGTACATGGTTCTCCATTACAAGGGAGAGGCGGAGAGGGCTTTTCATGTTTCTTATCCGCGGCTTGTTGCCGAACTGGGTAGAATACCAGGGCAGTTCGATGATAAGTTTGATGCTTTGGATAATTTTACTCCGGAAATAGGAGAAGAGTTGGAGGATGTATGACAGGCTCCGAACCAAGTAAACTTCTTACCATAATACTTGGCCCAACTGCGGTTGGTAAAACAGACTATGCGATTCGTTTAGCCAAGGAAATAGGTTCTCCCATAATCAATTGCGATTCTCGTCAGATTTTCCAAGAAATGACAATAGGTACTGCGGTTCCTTCCAAGCAGCAACTATTGGAGGTGAAACACTATTTTATTCAAACAAAATCTATTGTGGAGCGTTATGCTGCCGGGCAGTATGAACTGGACGCTTTGGAACTACTGGAAGAGTTGTTCAAAAAGCACAGACAGGTTGTAATGTGCGGGGGAAGCGGACTGTATATAGATGCAGTGTGTAATGGGCTTGATGCTTTTCCTCTACCCGATATGGAACTTCGTAATCGTTTGAATAGTAGATATCAGAGAGAAGGTATAGAGTCTTTGAGATTTGAACTGAAACAGTTAGACCCCAAGACTTACGAAACTGTGGACATAGCTAACCCTCAGAGAATAATCAGGGCTTTAGAAGTAACTATTCAAACCGGTCGCCGATACTCCGATTGGAAAACTCGCGATTCTGTAAATAGCTGCTTTGCAGAACCTTCCGCTTCTAAGCGCAACTTTTCTATAGAGAAGATTGGCTTGTGTATGGAACGGGAGAAATTGTATAATCGTATAAATCGGAGGGTAGATGAGATGATGGCGGAAGGGCTCGAAAACGAAGTTAGATCTTTAGACAAGTTCAGGTATAAAGATGGTGTTTTATGTTCCGATCTTACTCATATACCAGCTTTAAGAACAGTGGGTTATAGAGAGATTTTCGATTATTTCGACGGTAAGCATTCTTTATCAGAGGCTATTCAGGCCATTAAAACAAACACAAGACACTACGCCAAAAGGCAGATGTCTTATTGGCGCAGAGATAAGAGCATAAAGTGGATAGAGGTATAAGGTTCTTCTAATAACCGTTAGCAATTTCTGTGAGGAATTTTATGCGTATAAGCCTAATTTCCTCTTCTGTATAATCTGGTCCGAGGGCCTTCATGGCTTCTATTATGGAGTCTGATTCTGCCTCTTCCTTAAAGTAGCTGTAGATATCGTCTATTTTATCTTCATCAACTGTTTGGCGTATGTAATAGTCTATTTTTATGCGGTTTCCGGCAGCTACCATAGCTTCTATCTTGGTTAGCAGTTCGTCCATATCCAAATCTTTCATGCGCGCTATTTCGTCTAAAGGAACGTGCATGTCTGTGTTATGAATAATGAATCTGCTTATGTTAGAACTGTCTTCTGTGCTGCGGATTTTGAAATCGAAATCATCCGGACGCAGAATTTCGTTTTCTTCTACATATTTTTTGATGAGTTCTATAAATGGTAGTCCGTATTTATCTGCCTTGCCTTTACCAACTCCGGAGCAGCTGGTAAGTTCGTCAATTGTAATAGGAAAGAAGATGGTCATATCTTCCAGGGCTGGGTCTGCAGAGA
>ONYJ01000177.1 GCA_900322025.1 uncultured Bacteroidales bacterium
GTGGAGGGGGAAGGATTCGAACCTCCGAAGGCATAAGCCAGCAGATTTACAGTCTGCCCCAGTTGGCCACTTTGGTACCCCTCCGTCCGTATTTTTTATTTTTGAGCCGATGGAGGGATTCGAACCCCCGACCAGCTGATTACAAATCAGCTGCTCTGGCCAACTGAGCTACATCGGCAGTATTATTGCGTTTCTCAAAAACGGACTGCAAAGATAGAAGATTAAAATTATTAACCAAAACTTTTTTCAAAAAAAATTAAAAAAAGTAGTTTAAAGCTTTGATTATACCCTCTGCATCTATGCCGCATTCTTTGAGTTGTTGGGTTATGGTGCCCTGTTCTATGAACCGGTCCGGTATTCCTAATCCTACTATGGTATATGTATTTTGTTTGCCGGCTAAAGTTTCACATACAGCACTATACAAACCTCCTATAAGGCAACCATCTTCAATGGTGATTATAACACGGTGCTTCTGTGCCGCCTGTTCTATGGCCGCTTTGTCCAAAGGTTTGAGGAATCTCATGTTGTAATGCGAAACCTTATTAGCCTTATCTCCTATTGTCTGAAGAGCCTTTATTACCTGATTGCCTATGGTGCCTATGGAGAGTATAGCTATGTCTGAACCTTCTCTGAGCAACACGGCCTTTCCTTTTTCTATGGCGGTAAATTTTTCCGGTAGTTCCAGCCCTTGGCAATTACCTCTCGGATATCGTATGGTAATAGGGCCGTTGTAGGAATCTAAGGTGGCCGAATAGAGCATATCCTGAAGCTCTATCTCGTTTATGGGTGCCATTTCCGTTATATTCGGAATAAGTCTGAGATAAGCCAAATCAAAGGCTCCGTGATGTGTTGCACCATCTTCTCCAACCAAACCGGCTCTGTCTATGGTGAATATCACTTTCAAATTCTGCAGGGCTACATCGTGAATAACCTGATCGAAACTCCTTTGGAGAAAAGACGAATAGATGTTGCAGAAAGGTAACATTCCGTTTGCGGCTAAACCGGCGGCAAAAGTTACGGCGTGTTCTTCTGCAATACCCACATCAAATGTTCTGTTTGGCAGCACTTTCATCATATCGCTGAGTTGGCCGCCACTTAGCATAGCCGGTGTGATACCTACTATTCGTTTGTCTTGTTCTGCGAGCTTTACAACGGTGCTGCCGAATATGTTCTGATATTTGAGAGGTGCCGACTCGGTTTTTATTCTTTCTCCGGTTTCTATATCAAACTTACCTGGGGCATGCCATACGCTCTGATTATCTTCTGCCGGTTTGTAGCCTTTGCCCTTAACTGTACTTATGTGCAAGAGCTTAGGGCCTTTAAGGTCTTTTATCCTGTTTAGAGTGTCTATAAGCTCTTCTATATTATTGCCATCTATGATGCCAAAATACCTGAATCCCAAACCACTAAATACGGTGGCATGTTTGAAGAAGAAATTTTTTGTAGTGAGTACTGCCTTTTGAATACTGCGTCTGAATCTGCCGTTTCCAAGCGCACTCCATATTTTGTTCTTTACTCTGTTATAGTTTTTTGAAGTGGACAGGCGCAACAGATAGTTGTGCATGGCACCAACATTTTTATCAATTGCTATCTGATTGTCGTTAAGAATTACCAACAAATCTGTTCCACTGGCACCGGCATTGTTGATTCCTTCGTACGCAAGACCTCCGGAAAAAGCTCCATCGCCCAGCACGGCTACAACTTTAATATGCTCTCCTTTTAGATTGGCGGCGGTAGCAAGCCCGAGAGCTGCTGAAACCGAGGTTGAAGCATGGCCCGTGCCAAAGCTGTCGTAGGGGCTTTCGCTCATTTTTGGAAAGCCCGAAAGGCCGTCTTTGGTTCTGTTTGATTTAAACTGTTCTCTTCTGCCGGTTATGATTTTATGGGCATAACTCTGGTGCCCTACATCCCACACAATTTTATCTTCCGGCGTATTAAGAACATAGTGCAGAGCTACAGCGAGTTCAACGCTTCCCAATGAAGATCCGAGATGCCCCGGATTGGTGGCGCAGCACTCTATCATATATTCCCTAATTTCTTCGCATAGGGTTTCTAATTGCCTGTTAGTAAGGCTTTTTAGATCTGACGGTGAATCTATGCTATTTAGTAGTCTGAATTCCATTTCATTAAAAAAACGGCTGCAATTTACTCAATATTTATTAAATTGCGAAGCGGTTTTAGACATTAACAGATTCTGAATAATTAAAAACATAAAAAATGACTTTAGACAAGAAACTAACATTAAGAGATTCGGCGGCGATGCGTTGGACTGCTCTGTTGCTGCTGGCGTTGGCAATGTTCTGTTCATATATTTTTATGGACATATTGTCTCCTATTAAGGATTTGATGCAATCTACAAGAGATTGGGATTCTACAGCGTTTGGGACAATGCAAGGTTCCGAAACATTTTTGAATGTATTTGTGTTCTTCCTGATTTTTGCGGGTATCATTTTAGACAAGATGGGAGTGAGGTTTACTGCTTTGCTCTCCGGTGTGGTGATGCTGATAGGGGCGGTAATAAAGTGGTATGCAGTTACAGAAACCTTTCATGCGTCTTCTATAGCTCAGTGGTTTGATGCCAACCTTAACTATATTCCTGGTTTTGATGAACTTGGTATTTCTCCTTTCTACCGTGGAATGCCTGCATCGGCAAAGGTTGCGGCAGTGGGCTTCATGATTTTTGGTTGCGGTGTGGAGATGGCAGGAATTACAGTGTCGAGAGGTATAGTAAAATGGTTTAAAGGTAGAGAAATGGCGCTTGCAATGGGCTCAGAAATGGCACTTGCGCGTTTGGGGGTTGCTACATGTATGATATTCTCTCCTATGTTTGCCAAGTTGGGAGAATATATAGATGTTTCTCGTTCTGTGGCTTTTGGTGTGGTTCTTCTTATGGTAGCCCTTATAATGTTCATAGTTTATTTCTTTATGGACAAGAGATTAGATGCCCAAACAGGAGAGGCTGAAGAAAAGGACGATCCGTTTAAGGTAAGCGATATAGGGGCTATTTTGAGAAGCAGTGGTTTTTGGCTTGTGGCTTTGTTGTGCGTGCTGTACTATTCTGCAATTTTCCCTTTCCAGAAATATGCTGTAAATATGCTCCAATGTAACCTTACCTTTACAGAGGTGCCTTCTGATTCTTTCTGGGCGTCAAATACCGTTACGGTTGTTCAGTATGTAATAATGTTGGTGGTTGCAGTGGCGGCCTTTATGAGTAATTTTTCTAAGAATAAAGTAGCTAAGTTTTCTATGCTTTCACTGGCAATAGTGGCTCTTGTAGTGTTCTGTTACATGGGTTACATGAGGCAAAGTGCCGAAACTATCTTTGCCGTATTCCCATTGCTTGCGGTGGGTATTACCCCAATACTCGGCAGTTATGTAGATCATAGGGGCAAGGCGGCTTCCATGTTAGTTTTGGGTTCTGTTCTACTTATTCTGTGCCACCTTACATTTGCATTCATACTTCCTATGTTTAAGGGAAGTCAGGTTGGTGGGGTTATTATAGCCTACATCACTATTTTGGTGCTTGGGTCTTCTTTCTCGTTAGTTCCGGCATCTCTTTGGCCAAGTGTACCTAAGCTGGTAGATTCTAAAATTATAGGTAGTGCCTATGCGCTTATTTTCTGGATTCAGAATATTGGCTTGTGGCTCTTCCCACTTCTGATAGGTAAGGTTTTAGACAAGACAAATCCCGGTGTAACCGATCCTACAGCCCTTAATTATACCGCTCCATTGCTTATGCTTGCCTTGCTTGGTGTAGCAGCCTTGGTGCTCGGCTTCATTCTCAAGCGTGTAGATAAAAAGAAGGGTTACGGTTTGGAAGAACCTAATATAAAGAAAGAAAATTAGGCTGTTTTAGCTGAAAAAACTCTTTAGCAATGAATAAAGCTGTTAAACTACTAAGAGACTCTAAAAGTGCAAGGTGGATTGTGCTTGCGTGTTTGGTGGTGCCGATGTTTGCATCATACTTCTTCGACGATATGTTTTCCACCTTATCGCAGATATTCAAGACACCGCATTTGCTGGAGCTCGGCTGGGATTCACAGAATTATGGTTTTTATGCCGGAGGCTACTCTTTCCTCTGTGTGTGGGGAGGGCTTATTATATGCGGTATTCTGTTAGATAAGTGGGGAGTGCGCCTAACAGGTTCCATCTTTGTTGGAATGATGGTGGGGGGAGCTGCCATAGTTGCCTATGCCATATCTAAGAGCTTCAATAGCAGCGGTCTCTGTGAGTGGATGCACAACAGCCTTCATATAGCTAAGCCTTCGCTAACCATGGCTTATGTAGGCTGCATGCTTTTTGGCCTTGGTAGCGAAATAGCCGGAGTTGCCGTAACGCGTTCAATAGCAAAGTGGTTTAAGGGTAAAGAAATGGCATTTGCAATGGGTGCTCAATTGGCTATAGCCAGATTGGGCACCGCATTGGCATTTGTGCTTTCTCCTGTATTGGTGGGCGCTCATAGCAGCGATGCTCTCTATACATTTGCTCAGACAAATCGTCCTGCTCTTTTTGGCTTGGCTCTTTTGATTGTGGGTATAGTATTGTGGAGTGTTTTTATTACAATGGATTCTAAATACGACAAGCAAACGGGAGAAACAGATACCAAAGAAGTTGGAGAGGAAGATAAATTCAGGTTTTCAGATATTTTCAAGATACTCGGCAACAAACATTACATACTGATATCGCTTCTATGTGTGTTCTTCTATTGCTGTATAATTTCATTCAAGAAATTTGCTACAGCCATTATAATACCGAGGTTTGGACTTGATGTGGAAACAGCTTCCTGGATGGTGTCCATGATACCTTTCTGTACGGTTATAGGCACTCCTTTGTTTGGTATATTGGTAGATAGAGTAGGTAAGGCAACTTCTTGGATGATACTGGGTTCGTGCCTTGTTTTAGTTGCACATATAGTTTTAGCTTTTGCTCCCGAGGGAAGGCAACTATTTGGTTATCTCGGTATTGCCATACTTGGTATAGGCTATAGCCTTGTGCCTGCGGCCATGTGGCCAAGTGTACCTAAAATTATACCGGAGAAGAACCTTGGCACAGCCTATTCTCTGATTTATTGGATTCAGAATATGGGTATGCTGCTTGTACCAATTTTTGTGGGAGGAGTAATAAAGCGATATGTAATAGAGGCAGGTAATCATGCTCAGGAAATTACAGCTGCCCTAAAGGCGGAATATATCTTCATAGGCCTTGGCATTGTGGCAGTAAGCGTATCACTTCTGCTGAAAGCATCTTCCAGAAGGCATCCGGAACTCAAACTGGATATTCCTAACAAGCAAAAAAAGTAGGCTTAGCCCATGCGTATTGTCTGAGCTCTGTCAGGGCCTACGGAAATATAGGTTATCTTTATTCCTAACTCTTTTTCTATAAAGGAGATATAGCGTTTGAAAGCCGCCGGAAGCTCTTCTGGTTTTCTGCATTCTGTAAGATCTTTCTTCCAGCCTTTCATTTCTTTGTAAACCGGTTCTATCTTGGCGTATGTATCAAAAGGTACTTTGTCTGTTTTCTTGCCGTTTACAATATAACCTGTGGCTATTTTTATAGTGTCGAATGTATCGAGTACATCGGCCTTCATCATTATCAGGTCTGTAACCCCATTAACCATAACGGCATACTTGAGTGCAGGCAAATCTAACCATCCGGTTCTGCGAGGCCTGCCGGTAGTGGCTCCAAATTCATGTCCGGCCTTACGTAGCCTTTCTCCTACTGCATCTTGTAGTTCTGTAGGGAACGGGCCACTTCCTACTCTTGTACAATATGCCTTAAAAATACCATATACACGCCCAACCTTTGTAGGTGCTATGCCTAAGCCAACGCAGGCGCCGGCACAAACGGTAGATGATGAGGTAACAAACGGGTAGGCACCAAAATCCACATCCAACATGGTGCCCTGTGCACCTTCTGCAAGAGCCTTTTTGGTTTTAAGATGCTTGCAGAGTTCGTATTCGGTATCTGCTATCGTGAACTTTTTTAAGTATTCTATAGCCTTAAACCACTCCTTTTCGTATGTGCTGGCATCGTAGTTGAAGTTAAACTGCTTGAGATAGGCTACATGCTTTTGTTTTAGAGTGTTGTATCTTTTCTTAAAGTCTTTGGCGAGAATCTCTCCTGCTCTAAGACCGTTTCTTCCGGTTTTATCCATATAGGTAGGGCCGATACCCTTTAGAGTAGAACCTATTTTAGTTTTACCTAAGCTTGTTTCGCTGGCAGCGTCTATGATTCTGTGTGTAGGAAGAATCAAATGTGCTCTTTTTGATATTATGATGTTCTTGGTAGGGTCTATCCCCATTTTTGAAATAGCCTTACACTCATCGAGGAAAATAACCGGGTCTAATACAACGCCGTTTCCTATGATGTTAACGGTGTTCTTTCTGAAAACACCGGCAGGCACGGTATGGAGCACAAAGCTTTTATTAGAGAATTGCAGAGAATGACCGGCATTAGGCCCTCCCTGAAACCTGCAGATAACGGGATAGTTTTTTGCTAATACATCCACAATTTTACCCTTACCCTCATCGCCCCACTGGAGGCCGAGAACCACATCAATTTTCATATCCAAAGATTTTATCGGAATAGTTTATAACTTGCTTAGAATGGAAGATCGTTGGTGGCAGAATCGTTGAAATCGTCTGTACCGGTAGGGAAGTCTTGCTGCATTGGAAAATCCGGTTGTACAGGCGTAGGGGGCGTTTGTACAGGGGGCTGATATGATGGCTGAGAACCTTGGGTAGGGGCACCCTGAGCTCCGCTAACCTGATTATCTGATTTTCTACCGGCCAATTGCAGACTGTCTGCAAATATTTCAAAAACAAATCTCCTCTGATTGTTCTGATCTGTATATTCGCGACTGCGTATTTTACCTTCTATAAATACCTGTGAACCTTTCTTTACATACTTGTCTGCAAAATCGGCTAATTGCCTCCAACATACTATGTTGTGCCACTCTGTTCTTTCCTGTCTCTGGCCGTTGCGATCTTTGTAATATTCAGATGTGGCAACGGTAAAATTTGCAACGGAAGCACCTCCCTCAAGATGCCTTACCTCAGGATCTTTTCCAACGTTTCCTAAAATCAATACTTTGTTAAAAGACATAAAAAAAAGTAATGTTAATTATTAATTAATCAGACAATAAATATGTCAACTAACAAATATACAAAATTCGGAACACTTTCAAAGTGGCTTGAGCAAATTCTGCCATCAAACCGTTGCGCTTCTATATTGAATTTGCAAGGTTAATGCTGTTTGGGAAAATTCGGAGTTATTCCGGTGAGAATCTTAAAGCCCTCTGCTGCTTGATATTCTAACCATTGAAGCCCACTTGTATGATTTAGGTAAGGATTTTTGTAGTTTGCTTCTATTACCGTTGTTATAGAGTAAAGTTCTTTGCTTATGGAAGGCTCTGCTACCGGAAGAGTGTATATGACCAGAATATCTTTGAGTGAGTTCAGATTATCTAAACTGAGAGTTTTCAGAAGTTCTTCGGCTTTAGCAATGCTAATGGCCTCAATTCCTATTGTGCTTGCAAATGTTTTTGCCTTTGATATAGTGCGGTTGGCAATAACAGTGTTTATATTCTCATCTCTACAAGCAAGTGCAGCAGCCTTTCCGGCACCTCCACAGCCTATGACTATGGCTTTTGGGGAGTCTTGATTATTGGCCCGGCTGTGTATGAATTCTTTTACCATTTTTCTTGCAGCAAAATAATCTGTATTATAGCTGAATACTTGTTTTTCTTTGAGGATAATTAGATTAGCTGCTTGGAGCGTGCCGGAAACAGAATCAGGATTGGTTACAAATTGCATTATGGCCTCCTTGTATGGTGCGGTAACATTTGCCCCGCTATAGCCGCCTTCTTTGAGAGCAGCCATAGATAGTTCTATTGTAGGGCATTCCAATAGTTCATATACCATATCGCCGGACGGATAACAAGCCTTGAAAAGTGCAGGGCTCAGCGAATGTGCAATAGGCGTTCCTATTAGGGCAAATTTTTTCATCCTCGATTGTTTGGTGTGCTATTTCTTTGGCGTATTGCCTCGTAACAGAGAATTGCCGCAGAAACCGATACGTTTAGCGAATCTATTTTCCCGAGCATCGGGATTATTATTTTGCGGTCTGAAGCCTTTCTCCATATAGAAGAAATACCATCGGCCTCGCTTCCGAGTGCAATGGCACAAGGCTCTGTCATATCAGTATCGTAGTATGGTACCGAATCCTGTAGCTGGGCAGTGTATATCTTAATGCCGTGTTGTTTGAGAAATGATATGGCCTCTTGACTGCTGCAGCAGACAATATTCTGTGTAAACACTGCTCCTAAACTGGCCCTTATGAGATTTGGATTGTAGAGGTCTGTTATAGGATTGCAAAACATAACGGCAGTAACTCCGCAAGCATCTGCTGTTCTTAGGATGGCCCCCAGATTACCGGGCTTTTCAACCCCTTCTGCCACAAGAACCAGTGCCTTTTCTTTGCGGTTCTCCAAGATGCCATGCAACTGTTGCAGTGTGATTTGTCTTACTTTTGCAACGGCTAATATGCCTTCTGTGGAAGAACGGTAGGCTATCTTGTTGTAAACCTGCTGATTTACTGCAAAGATATTGTGTATCTTGCGTGTTTCTAAAACAGAGTATAACGTATTGTCTTTTATAATTTCTTTGCAGAGAAAAACAGATTCTATCTCAAAGCCGGAGCTGATGCATACAGAAACCTCCCTTAGACCCTCTACGGTAAAGAGGCCTCTTTTTTCTCTTTCTTTAGCTTTCTCCTGCAAAAGAACAACCTCCTTAACCTTAGGATTTTGTAAGGAGGTTATCATACTCTGCAATAAATTGTCTGACATGGTAATTCTATAGTTCCTTTTTCATCTGGGGGAAGAAAAGTACATCCTGAATAGATGTTTGGCTTGTCATGAACATTGTTAAGCGGTCCATTCCAATACCCATTCCGCTGGTAGGCGGCATTCCATATTCCAGTGCGCGAATAAAGTCGTGATCTATGTACATAGCCTCATCATCGCCTCCATTTTTGAGTTTGAGCTGGTCTTGGAATCTGCCGAGCTGGTCTATAGGATCGTTGAGCTCTGAATAAGCATTGGCGAGTTCCTTTCCGCATACAAAAAGTTCGAACCTTTCTACTAAATTCGGATTGCCTCTCTTTCTCTTTGTGAGCGGAGAAAGGGATACAGGATAGTCTATGATGAATGTTGGCTGAATGAGCTTGTCTTCTACAAAGGCTCCAAATATGGCATCTATCAGCTTACCTTCTCCATAGCTTGGCTGGATAGGAACCTTTAACTTCTGGCAGGTTTCTCTAAGCTGTTGCTCGTCCATGGAAGAAACATCTACACCGGCATACTGTTTAATAGCTTCTAACATAGGGAGCCGTTTGTATGGGCCTGCAAAATCTACTTGCTCGTTTCCTATGGTGGCCTTAGTAGTGCCGTTTACTGCCAAAGCAATTCTTTCCAGCATCTTTTCTGTAAAATCCATCATCCAGTTGTAGTCTTTGTAGGCTACATATATTTCCATAGCGGTAAACTCCGGATTATGAGTACGATCCATACCTTCGTTGCGGAAGTTCTTGGAGAACTCGTAAACTCCTGTAAACCCTCCAACTATCAATCTTTTAAGATATAGCTCGTTTGCTATTCTAAGATAGAGATCCATGTCCAGCACATTATGGTGAGTAATAAATGGGCGGGCATTTGCTCCTCCAGGGATAGGCTGTAGGATAGGGGTTTCTACTTCCAAGTAACCATGGGAGTTAAAGAACTCTCTCATGGTATTGTATATCTTGGTACGCTTTTCAAAAACGTGTCGCACTTCGGGATTAACTATGAGATCTACATATCTCTGGCGGTAACGCATTTCTGCATCTTGGAAAGCGTCAAACACTTCTCCGTCTTTCTCTTTTACTATAGGCAGTACCCTCAGAGATTTGCTCAAAACTTTCAGTTCCTTTACGTGTATGGATTTCTGTCCGGTTTGCGTTATAAATGCAAAGCCTTTTATGCCTATTATATCTCCTATGTCGAGCAACTTCTTAAACACTGTATTGTACAGCGTTTTATCTTCTTGCGGACAAATTTCGTCGCGTTTGATATAGGCCTGTATTCTGCCTTCGCTATCTTGTAGTTCAACAAATGAAGCGGCACCCATAATACGGCGGCTCATGAGCCTTCCTGCAAAAGAAACGGACTTGAATACTTGTTGAGAAGGATCGTCTTCGGCAGCCTCCGGATTGAATTCTTCCATAATCTGTTTAGATGTAGCAGTAATTACAAACTCATCTGCAGGATATGGATCTATACCCAGTTCGCGTATCTGCTGTAGGCTTTGTCTTCGATTCTGTTGCTGTTCGTTAAGATTTTGTTCCATAGGTTATTTTGATTGTCGGGCAAAGGTAACATTTTTTTATAACATATTATTTAACTAAATTTGCGCACCTGAAGGGGAGTTATTATGGTTTTGAAAAGCAAAGAAAAGCAGTGGGTGGCCAAGAAGCCCGGAGATCCTATCTATACTCAGCAGTTAGTACAGGAACTTGCTATAGACGAGGTGTTAGCGAGCCTTTTGGTGCAGAGAGGGTTAAAGAACTCGGAGGAGGTTAAGCGCTTCTTCAGCCCGTCTTTGTCTGCTCTTCACAACCCTTTCTTGATGAAAGATATGGAAGCAGCCGTGCAGCGTTTGCATCGGGCTGTGGAATCAAGAGAAAAGATATTAGTGTATGGCGATTACGATGTAGATGGTACTTCTGCAGTAGCACTTGTTTATTCGTTTCTCAAGCGTCTTACTTACAATATAGACTATTATATACCGGATAGATACGACGAAGGCTATGGAATATCCTTTCATGGAGTAGATTGGGCTTTTGAAAACAAATGTACGCTGGTAATAGCGTTAGATTGCGGTATTAAGGAGGGAGAAGCTGTCAAGTATGCTTCGGAAAAGGGTATAGATTTTATTATTTGCGATCATCATCTTCCGGGTGAGCAGTTGCCGCCGGCAATAGCTACCTTAGATCCTAAGAGAGAGGATTGTACTTATCCATACGACGATCTTTCGGGCTGTGGTGTGGGCTTTAAGCTTGTTCAAGGATACGCTCAAAAATACGGTATTCCTTTTGAGCAGATAGAGTCTTTGTTAGACCTTGTGGCTGTGAGTATTGCGGCAGACCTCGTTTCTGTAACGGGAGAAAACAGAGTATTGGCGTTCTATGGTCTGAAAAGGCTCAACGAATCGCCGAGGAAAGGCTTGCTGTCTATGATAAAGCTTTCCGGCTTGGAGAAACACAAAATTACGATAGATGATGTTGTGTTTAAGATAGGGCCGAGAATTAACGCAGCCGGCAGAATGGAGAGTGGAAGAATGGCCGTAGATCTTCTTACATCAGATGATATAGCAGAGGCCAATCGTATTGGCAAAGAAATAAACGACCATAATAACGAGAGAAAGAGCATAGACAGAACCATTACTCAGCAGGCTGTTGCCATAGTGCGTAGTCATCCACAATTTGCTTCTTTGAATTCGACGGTTGTGTATAATCCGGAGTGGCATAAGGGGGTAGTAGGTATTGTGGCCAGTCGTTTGGTAGAGGCTTTTTACAAGCCTACCATAGTTCTTACTAAATCTTCCAATGGATTTATTTCAGGCTCAGCCAGAAGCATTGCAGGTTTCGACCTTTACGATGCCATAGAAAGTTGTGCAGATCTTTTGGAAAATTTTGGAGGTCATACCTATGCCGCAGGTCTTACTCTCAAAGAAGAGAATCTGGAAGCCTTTAGACAAAGGTTTGAAAGCATTGTAACAAAGAATATTACAAAAGAGATTCTAACTCCTATCATAAACATAGATGCCCGTTTGGAGTTCAAGCAGATAACGCCTAAATTCTTTCGTTTGCTAAACCAGTTCCAGCCGTTTGGGCCGGGAAATCAAGCTCCGGTATTTATGACTACCAGCGTATATGATAACGGAAATGTAAAAGTGATAGGCAATCCGGTTGGCGGCAAGGGAGGGCACCTTAAATTGGAACTCATACAAGAGGATGCACCATACCGCCCTTTAAGTGCCATAGCCTTTAATATGAGTGAATACTACAATCACTTGGCAGATGGCAATCCGGTAGATATTTGCTATAGTATAGCAGAGAATTTCTACCGCTTTAGTATGACAAATTTGCAGCTTAGAATCAAGGATATACGAGAGGGCAAAGATACAACCATTTAGTGTTGTACTATAAAGATGAAAGTATTTGCTCTGTAATAACCTCTACATCCCATATAGTTGTATCTATCTTTTTCACAGAGCATTGCATATATAGCGGCTCTCTTTCTTCCATCAGTTTTATAGCCCAGTTTTCGAGAATGTTCAGTTTTTCTTCGGGGGTGGCTTCTTTGTGTTTTGCCAATAGTTTTTTTACCAGCGGCCTGCCTTTTTGCAGTAGCAACATTCTGCCTGCTAAAACTTTGGGAGAGCATGTAAGAAAGAAGCATTTGGTTTCTGTTTTCAGTATTTGTCTGCATATTGGATTCATAGGGGTGCCACCTCCCAACGAAAGAATTATATCGTCTTCTTTTTCAACTATCTCTTTAAGAGAGAGTTCTTCTGTTTTTCTAAAATAATCTTCTCCTTTTTCCTTGAATATGGCTTCCATATCCAGCCCTTCTTTCTGCTCTATATATTTATCCAAGTCTATTACTTTCAGGCCTGTTTTCTCAGAAAGAGCCAATCCGGCAAGGGTTTTGCCGGCAGTCATGAATCCACATAGCGCCACTATCATCGCAGTAGAGATTTATATTAGAATAGAGTAGGTTCGTCGTCTTGTATATCGCCAGAAAAGTCTTCATCTTCAGGTAGGTCTGCATTTGGCATATCTACATCCGGAAAATCGGGAGCATTCTCTCCTGCATTGTTGTCTGTATCGTTTTCTGTATATTCTTCTTCGTCTTCCAGAACAGGTGGCTCTATGAGCACAATTTTCTCTACCTCAAATTGTGTAAGGCGTTTTCCTTTAGCCTTCCAACCTTTTTCTGCGATGAAAGTGTCTACTCCCACAGCTTCATTAGCCCTGCCTTCGTGCTTGCCGCCAAACTGAATAACAGCCTGACTGCCCTTTTTGCCGGTAAGTGCAGTGAGGAACGAGCCTTCTGCTTCGCTTATAAACAAGTTAGAAGGGTTGTTGTTTGCCTCAAACATAAATCGTTTCAGGTAATACTTATCAGATTCGGAATCGTAATAGACGGCTGCAAACACTTTAGTCGGATCAAATTTTTCTATCAGTAATATATCTCCTTCGTAGTGATTGCTAAGATCTTGATTGCTGGTTATATATGTACCATTCTTGTAAACTACCAAAATCTTGTCTTCGTCTTTGAATCTGCCAAGATACTGTCCGCGCTTGTCTTCGTTGAGACGATTTACATCTGTATCAAACCACAGTGGCTTGTCGCCTATAGTAGAACCTCCTTTAGATTTGAGGGTTATCTTGCTTACAGGATTTTTGGTTAAAAGGTTCCCCCTGCTCGTGCGTCCTTTTATTGCCAAAGATGCAAAATTATAGTCGAGTACAAGCTTCTTTAGCTTAGGAAGCGGCTTTAGGTGAATTCTTACTGTTTCAGCCTCACCGTTAGGATTAGCGGTAAACCACATAACCTTGGAATCAGGAGTTCCCATTGTGAGATTGTACTCTTTGTCTCTGGTAACGGAGGTTACAGCAAATCTCTTTACATAGTAGTTGCCTTGCTTGCCGTCTCTGTAAATGGCATTGTAGATAGTTCTCAGGTTATTCTTCTGGAAAACAGCCACATGAATTATACCTTTGCCTACAAAGGCTTTGTCTGATATTTTTGTTACAATGTACTTGCCGTTTTGCAAGAATACTATGATATCGTCTATATCGGAGCAATTGCATATAAGCTCTGCATTATCGCCTTTCTTCAGATCCATTCCAATGAAACCTTCTTCCAAGTTTGCATATAGTTTGGCGTTTGCAACCGCCACTCTCGCTACTTGAATGGTTTCCAAGTTTGAAATTTCTGTATTTCTCGGATAAGCCTCGCCATATTTTTCCTTAATACTCTGGAAGTATTCTATAGTTACCTGTGTTAAGTTTTTGAGGTTCTTGTGCAGTTTGGCTATCTCTTTCTCAACATTGTTCAATTTGTTGATGCACTCTTTAATATCGAAACGAGATATTTTTCTAACAGGCTTCTCTACGAGTTTTAAAACATCTTCTTTTGTAACTTCCTGATGTAAAAGATTTTCATACTCCTTTAAGGCTTTGTGAATCTCGGCCACCTGAGCGTCCCAACTCTTGGTTTTCTTCTCTTCCAACATCTTATACTTGCCTTCTTCAAAGAAAATCTTTTCGAGAGACAGGGAGTGCCAAGTATTTTCCAATTCATCTAACCGTATTTCTATTTCTCGGCGAATTAGGTCTTTTGTTCTTAGTGTGCTTATTTTTAACACATCCGACACGGTCATAAAGTGGGGCTTATTGTCTTTTATCACGCAAGTGTTCGGATTGATGGAAACCTGACAGTCTGTAAAGGCATAGAGGGCATCTATGGTTTTATCAGGCGACTCTCCCGGAGCTAAGGTAACCACAATGTTAACGCTTTGGCTGGAGAGATCTTCTACCTTCTTAACCTTTATTTTTCCTTTATCGCTTGCAGCGGCTATGCTTTTGCGGATATTGTCGGAGTTCTTGCCGTAAGGCAGTTCGGTTATTACAAGAGTTTTTTTGTCTGTCTTTGATATTCTGGCTCTTACTATAACTTGTCCGCCTCTCTTTCCATCTGCATAGCGGCTGACATCCATAATTCCGCCGGAAGGAAAATCGGGATAAAGATGGAACTCTTCTCCCTTTAGAAAAGCTATTGAGGCATCTATAAGCTCGTTAAAGTTGTGTGGCAGTATTTTACAGTTGAGGCCTACTGCAATACCCTCTGCTCCCTGATGGAGTACGAGTGGAAATTTTACCGGAAGCGTTATAGGTTCTTTGCTCCTCCCATCGTAGGAGTTCATCCATTCTGTTGTTTTGGGATTAAAAACAACATCTATTGAAAAATTAGATAGCCTGCCTTCTATATATCGAGCAGCTGCGGCTCCATCTCCTGTGATGGTATTGCCCCAGTTACCCTGACACTCAATCAGGAGGTTTTTCTGCCCCATTTGTACCAGAGCGTCTTTAATGGAAGCATCGCCATGGGGATGATACTTCATGGCCTCTCCCACTATGGTTGCTACCTTTCTCAGCGAACCATCGTGAATAGTACGCATAGCATGCAGTATTCTCCTCTGAACGGGCTTTAAGCCATCTTCGAGATGTGGTACAGCGCGGTCTAATATAACATAGGAGGCATAGTCCAGAAACCAGTTTTTGTACATACCCGGTAATCTGTGCTTGTTATCTCCTTCTTTGAACAATTTGAAAAATTTACCATTATCCTGCGATTCTCCAGTATAAATATCTTCTCTATCTTCTGCCATTCTTCTCTTGTTTTTTAGTGTATGCAAAGTTACAAAAAAATGGTAAAGGCTATTTGTCTCTCAGGTCCACAAACCTTATTGGTTTGCGGCTCATAGGGGGATATATAACCTTCTGGAGCAATTCTTCCGGTTCAACGGATATGTCCGGAGCAACCCTTATTTTGGAGCGGAAACTATCTTTTACAGTTTTAATAAACTCTTCAGATTTGTCTGAAGTTGCAATCCGCACTCTTATACTATCTGTTCCGATGGTGTTTGTGTAAACTTCTATAATGTAGTTTGTTATAGAAGGGATATTGTCTAAAATATCGTTTAGGGCCGGTGGATAAAGAGTGGTACCTTTGTACTTAATCATGTGGCTCATACGGCCAACAACAGGTTTAAGTCTTGTGGTATTTCTGCCACAGGCACAAGGCTCTGATGAGCGGTCGCAGATGTCTCCGGTGCGGAACCTAACCAACGGCATACCGGTTATACCTAATGTTGTAATGGTAACTTCTCCGGGCGTGCCTTCGGGTACCGGATTGGCGTTTTCGTCTAAAAACTCTACAATTATAAGTTCGGGCTGAAGATGTCCACCGCAGTGGCACTTGCATTCTGTAAAAGAAGACTGCATCTCGGTAGAGGCGTATGTGGTAAACAGTTCCAGCTCCGGCCACTCTTCATGAATTCTTTGCCCAAGTTTGCTGAGATTAAAATTGCTGTCTCTGAGTACCTCACCAATGCATACTGCCTTTTTGAGCGAGCTTTTTCTGTAGTCTATGCCATTTTCTTTAGCATATTCTATGAGTTTGAGTATAAAAGAAGGTACTACCATGCAAAAAGTTGGATTTATTCTGTTGATAGTATCCCATTGCAGTTGAGGAATACCGTTGCCAACCCTTACTATTCCGCAGCCGATGCTTCTGGCTCCCATGTAGTATGCAAAACCGGCCATGAAGCGTCTGTCTAAAGTGGTCATTAGCTGCATAATATCGTTTTTACATATTCCTGTGGTAGTAAAGGAAAGGTACTCATTATAAGCTAACCTTTGCAGGTCTTCTTCTGTGAGAGCTACTGTAACAGGTTCTCCCAGAGTGCCGGAGGTTGTAACATAGTCTATTATATCTACCGGAGGAACGCAGAAAAAATCTTTGCCAAAATTTTGAAGTTCTTTTTTGCCGGTAAGAGGAATCTTTTGAAGATCTTCTATTGTTTTGATTAGCTCCGGTTTTATTCCGTTGCTTTGGAACAACCTCTTATAGTATGGAGATTTTTCGGCTACATAATTTATAGTGTTCGCCAATTCAGCCTCCTGAAATTCTTTGATTTTTTCTGGAGAGGCAAACTGAATGTTGGGGTTCTTATTCATATCTAAGTGCTTCTATAGGATCTAAGGAGGCAGCATTTTTTGCCGGCAGATAACCACTGGCCATTCCAACAGCAAAGCAAATCAAGACTGCCACAAGTATCCAAAGCCAAGGCATAACAAAGGAGGCCTGCATTAAGGCAGCTACACCTGCGCCGGCAGCCACCCCAAGTCCTATTCCTATCAGGCAACCTATTTGAGCAATGGTAATAGACTCTACCAGAAACTGTTGCTTTATTATGCCAGAGGAGGCTCCCAAAGCTTTTCTTATGCCTATTTCTGCAGTTCTCTCCTTAACAGAAACCAACATTATGTTCATTAGACCGATAGAGGCTCCCAATAGTGTGATTAAGCCTATTATGCCGGCAATCAAAGTGATAGTGCTCATTGTGTTGCTTGCACTGTTAGCCATGGTTTCGTTGTAAGTTACTTTAAAATCTGTCTCATCTTCTGGTGTGAGCCTTCTGATTGAGCGAAATACACTTTCGGCTTCATCGTACAAGTTCTGCATAGCCGTTTGATAAGTTTTCGGTCTTATGCCGATAGTAAAAGAACTGGCAGAAAATCTACTGCGACCATTCGAGATGGGTATAATAACAGACTGATCTATCCCTCCGTTCACTCCACCGATAGAAGACTTTTCCAATACACCTACCACCAAATACGAAGCTCCATTAATATTTATATGGGCATTTATGATCGATTCCTTGGAGTCGAATAAAGTACTTGCCACAGAACTTCCTATTACGCACACATAAGAAGCATTTAGAATATCTTTCGTTATCAAGGCTCTTCCCTGAGCCATGTTGTAGCTATTAAAATTGATATAATCTTCATCAACTATTAAAACAGAAGAGTTTGGAGTTGTGCTTTTCTCACCTCTTTTTATAGCGCTGCCATTTAGACGCGAGTATATGGTAACAACACATGGGATACTGGGCGAAAAACTCTCCTTGAAAGATGTGGCCTGAAAAAAGTTGATCTGGCTATTATTGCGTATGCGTCCGGTTTTTTCGCCAGAAGAACGGAAATCTGAGCGTATAAAGAAAGACTGGGCGCCAATAGAAGCAAAACTCTCATTGACTCTATGTTTAAGAGCCTCTGTTGCTGTTAATATACCAAGCAGTGAAGTTATTCCCACAGTTATCATGAGTATAGTCAGGGTACTCCTGAGTTTGTTACTCTTTATGGATTTAAACGCAACCTTTATATTCTCTCGCACTACCGGAGACTTCTTAAAAAATTTTAGTATATCCATACCCACAGTTTTAGACGGGTAAAAGTAGGAAAAAATCGCTTATATTTGCCGCTGTAAGCAAATAGATTATGACAAAAACAGAAAAAATAGGAAGGTCTGCTTCCAGAGAGAGCAGAAAATCTGCAAGAAGCACAGCGGTAAAAAGAGGTTCAGGTTCAGCCCCTCGCAGGGCATCGGGAGCCTCACCTCGCAGAGCATCGGGAGCCGCCTCACGCAGGGCATCAAGTGCGACATCTGGCAGGGCTTTAGGAACTGCTTCTAAGAGAATATCAGGAGTAACATCCGGTTCAGCCCCTCGCAGAGCATCGGGAGCTACCCCACGCAGGGCATCAAGTGCAACATCTGGCAGGGCTTTAGGAACTGC
Source organism: uncultured Bacteroidales bacterium (assembly GCA_900322025.1). Lineage (GTDB taxonomy): Bacteria > Bacteroidota > Bacteroidia > Bacteroidales > UBA932 > Egerieousia. Next base: position 18,468 of record ONYJ01000177.1, read on the forward strand.
TTCTAAGAGAATATCAGGAGTAACATCCGGTTCAGCCCCTCGCAGAGCATCAAGTGCAATATCAGGCAGGGCTTTAGGAACTGCTTCTAAGAGAGCATTAAGTGCAGTATCTGGCTCAGCATCACGCAGAGTGTTTGGGGCAACTTCACGCCGAGCGTCAGTAGCGGCTTCAAGCTCATCACCTCGCCGAGCATCAAGTGCATCATCTGCCCCAACAAGGATTAAGCGTACACGCAAACAGTTTGAAGAAGTGCGTAGTCAGTTAGAAGACAGGGCTATTGTAAATGCGGTACAACGACCACGACCTCAGATTTATACCCCAAAACCTCGCAAACCAAAAATTAGCGGAGAAGTAGGAGTTCGCTTGAACCGTTTTATTGCAAATTCAGGAATTTGTTCCAGAAGAGAGGCTGATGAATACATACAACAGGGCTTGATTTCTGTTAATGGACAGGTTGTTACAGAATTAGGAACCAAAGTTTTTCAGAACGACGAGGTGCGCTTCGACAATCAGATTATAAAGGGAGAGGAGAAAGTTTACATAGTAATGAACAAGCCAAAAAATTGTGTTACAACTACAGACGATCCTCATGCCCGTAAGACTGTTATGGATTTAATAGCAGGCAAGTGCCCTCAAAGAATATATCCGGTAGGCCGTTTGGATAGGGATACTACCGGAGTACTGTTGCTTACAAACGATGGAGAACTTACGGAAAGACTCACACATCCTTCTTACAACAAGAAGAAAATCTATCATGTTTTCTTGGATAGGAAACTGAGCCAGTCAGACTTTGAAAAAATACTTAAAGGCATTTATTTAGACGATGGGTTTATAAGCGCAGATTCTATGTCTTACATAGATGGAGATCAGACACAGTTGGGCTTGGAGATTCATAGCGGGCGCAACAGAATAGTGAGGAGAATATTTGAGAGCTTAGGATACAGGGTAGATAAGTTAGATAGGGTTTACTTTGCCGGGCTTACCAAGAAAAATCTTCGCAGAGGACAGTGGAGATTTTTAACAGATAAAGAGTTAGCTATTCTTAGAATGGGCTCATACGAGTAGCTCGTAGTAATAACTCATATAACTGTATGAAAGACAAGATAATTCGTTCAGGCTTTGTAAATATCATTGGCAATCCCAATGTGGGTAAATCTACACTGATGAATGCCCTTGTTGGCGAAAAGCTTTCTATTGTAACAGCCAAGGCACAGACTACTCGGCACCGCATTATGGGAATAGTCAATGGCAGCGATTATCAAATAGTTTTTTCAGATACGCCGGGCATACTCAAACCTTCCTATGAGTTGCAGGAGGCAATGATGAAATTTGTAGATACTGCTATCGGCGATGCTGATATAATTATCTATGTTACAGATGTATATGAGTCTTCTGAAAAAAATAAGGAATATATAGACAAGCTGAATCTTCTTTCGTGTCCGGTAGTTGTTGTAGTGAACAAAATAGATACTCTGCTTGGCAAGACAGCAAACATAGACACGATTGATAGTTTGGTTGAAAAATGGCATTCTCTTGTACCTAAGGCCGATATTCTTCCGATGAGTGCCCTCAATAATATAAATACAGACATTCTTCTAAACAAGATAATATCCTTACTTCCGCAGCAACATGCGTGGTACGACAGAGATGTGCTAACAGATAAGAATTTACGCTTTTTTGCTTCTGAAATCTTGCGAGAAAAAATTCTGGAGAATTACAACAAGGAAATTCCATATTGCACAGAGGTTGTAATAGAGAACTTCATTGAGGAGGAAGAAATGTATTCAATAGAGGCAGTAATAAATGTTGTTAGAGAATCGCAGAAAGGAATTATAATAGGCAAGCGTGGTATGGCTCTCAAACGAGTTGGTACTCAGGCACGCAAAGACATGGAAAAATTCTTTGAGAAAAAGGTTTTCCTCAAGATTTTTGTTAAGGTAGAGCCCTCGTGGCGAGAAAACAAGCGCGAACTCAAACGCTTTGGGTATATACAGTAAGTCTTTATCTAACAACGGCTGTTTTAGGGGTGGCTACAATCAAATCCAGACCATCTTTATGCCACCTACGACACACAGAATATCGGAGATGTGACGGAGACGAAACTTGCTGAACGTCAGCAGAAAATACTCAATCTCATCAAAGAGTCTCCGACAATCACCGGCCGACAAATATCGGAGACTTTGTCGGTGAACCAACGCACCATTGAACGTGACCTTTCTGCAATACAGAAAATGGGTGTTTTGAAACGTGAAGGCAAGGATAATGGTGGAGTATGGGTAATTAGGGAATAAACTATATTATAGTTGGAATATGAGTACAGAAGTAGTGGCTAAAGATAGTTGCAGTAAAAAGTTGCCTGAGAACGAACAGAAAGCAGAAAATATTTCGGCATGATTTAAGATAAACGGATATGAAAAACACTCGGATTTTATTACAGGCGTTTCTAATTGTAGTATTTACATTTCAAGTAAGTAGGGCGGTTTCATTAAAGGAAACTACTGCATCTGATAGCCTTGTAAATATGAATTTTACGCTGAGGTTAGATTATGTTTTCTCTGGCGATGCCACTCATACAGAAATCTCTTTATCCAAGATGGGTAAGCTTTCTGGCTGGTGGGGGCGGAAAGTCAATACAGACAAGTTATTCCTAAGGGGCAATGGTATAATAACTCTCAGAGATTTGGCTACTCACAAAATCTTATATACTACATCTTTTTCTACTCTCTTTTCTGAGTGGCAAAGCACAGAAGAGGCACAAAATGCGCGCAAGGCTTTTGAGAAGGTGTTTCTTGTGCCTATGCCTAAGGCAAAGGCTTATGTAACGATAGAACTCATAGACAAGAGCGATAATCTTTCAGCATCTTATACCCACTATATAGATCCGGCAGATATTCTTATTCGTCCATTGACTTCTCCTTATACTCTCGACAGGTGCCGTTATATGCACAAAGGGGGCGATAGTTACA
>ONYJ01000071.1 GCA_900322025.1 uncultured Bacteroidales bacterium
TTTTCAGCCGTTTTTGACGCCAGTCCCCGATTGGAAGTGGGGACCAGGAGCGTTTACAGCCGTTTTTGACGCTAACCCCCGGGCATAGGTGGGGACCGGGAGCGTTATAGATTTTAGATTCGCTCCAATAAGCGACAAATCGTCTCATACGGAAGGCTAACAACCCGCGCCAATTGATTAGGGTCCGAAGAAAACCGATAACGCAATTGGCGTAAAAGTTCAGATTTATCTTCATCGGAAAGTTCTGACACAGAATTTTTTTTGAATAAAGAAACGCATAAACTTTTATAAGCAGACGAAAGCAGTTGATCGTTGAATGAAAGAACTTCATTAATTCTCCGAGCCTTAGAAGAGCGTTTCAAGTAATAGTCCATACTCAAGGGCGTTCTAAAAACAGATTCTACAAGTTTGACTTTGATATAAGAGGATGGTTTAACAAAACCGCTAACATCGAGCTGATACTCAGCTGGCAATTGAGATTTCGATCTCAACAAACGAATACGAGCTCGACCACTTAATGCTCCCAGTTGTATTCCGTCAGATATCTGAGAATTAAAGAAAACATTTCCAGTTCCCCAGGGATATCCAGAAGGATTCAAACAGATATTGGCCGCAACAGGATTCATCTGAACATATGCAACTGCCCACTTAAAGGATTCATCTTTCAGCAAGACCGGCTGAACAGAAACCTCATTGCCATATAGCAGCCTCCTTATTGAGTATTTCTTGCGATAGTACTGGGAATACAGTTTTTTGAAGGAATGTATAAAATCTTTTGCTTTTAAAAAGCTACACTCTAAAACAAAATGCACATGATTAGACATTAACACAAAAGCCACTATCCCTACATTTAAGACATATTGATTAACAGCTACATAGTTCATGCCTATCTTGAAATCTTCAATATCTTTGAACCACAATTTATCGTTCAGATTCTTTGTCGTAACAAGCCAAAATCCCGTTTCCATAATAAAATAAGTCGAGATGCAATAGTAGGAGATTTTTTTTCACGACAGTTTCCAAAACGTAAATTAATGCTGTCCGCCCAAACGTTTTTACGTTTATGCGCACAACACCTGATGACAAATCATGAATAAAGCATGCGATGCCGAATCACGAATAAAACACCTGATGACAAATCACGAATAAAGCATGCGATACCGAATCGTGAATAAAACACCTGATACTGAGGTACATCACTGCCGCAGTTATTGAAAACACGAAAAATTTTTATTTGTGAGCAATGGCCGTTTAGGCACAGAAGTCTGTAGGTAGATTTATTCACCTCAACATTTTGCAATCAATTTGTAAGCGACGACTGGCTATCTACGACTTGGCTGTAGCTTAGTATTGCAAGTATATACGGCACACCTTTCAGTGCCTCTGCGTTGAGAAACATAAAAGCCCTTACAGAAAAAGAAGTGGTGCTCGCCGAAGACACAGACCGCGGCTCCTCATACGCTGTCTATAATGTTTTTCTTTCCAGATTTTTGGAAAGAGAATAAAATACTATTGCCCTAGTTGCCCGATTAGTCTATAGAAACTATTTAGTATTCTCCTCTTTCTACTTTAGCTTTACAAACCTTCAGCATATCGTCTATCATTTCCTGAAGGCCCCACTTAGGGTTCCAGCCCCATTCTTCTCTTGCACAGCTATCGTCCATAACATCTGGCCAACTGGCTGATATAGCCGCCTTTACAGGATCTACCTGATAGTCCCAGGTAAACGAAGGTATCCTCTTTTTAATTTCTGTAAAGAGCTCTTCCGGTGTAAAGCTCATAGATGCAATGTTAAACGAGTTACGATGAACAAGCTTTGAAGGATCTGCCTCCATCAGCTGAGTTGTTGCCTCTAATGCATCTGGCATATAAACCATATCCATGTAGGCATCCTTTGGTACGGTGCAAGTATATTTTCCGTTTTTAACCACTTCGTAGAATACCTCAACTGCATAGTCGGTTGTACCACCGCCCGGCAAACAACCATTAGATATGATTCCGGGAAAACGCACGCTACGAGTATCTACTCCAAATCTCTTAAAGTAATAATCGCTAAGAAGCTCTCCGCTAACCTTGCATACTCCATAAATTGTATCCGGCCTCATGATAGTATCCTGAGGTGTTTTGTAGTGAGGAGTATTGTTGCCAAAAGCTCCAATAGAAGATGGGGTAAAAAGAGCACATTTGAACTCCCTTGCAAGATTCAACGAGTTTACAAGTGCACCCATGTTTATCTTCCATGCAAGATCCGGATTCATCTCCCCTTTTGCAGAAAGAAGAGCTACAAGATTATATATACCATCTATCCCAAAATCTTTAACAGCCTTTGCATATCCCTCATAATCAAGAGCATCAAGCTGCACGGCCTTACAGGTTTCGCCGAGTTTTTTAACAACCTCTGGTCTAACTTCAGCTGCAATCACATTTTCTGCACCGTATGTTTTCTGCAGGTGAGGAACCAATTCAGTTCCTATTTGGCCACCTGCTCCTACTACCAATATTTTTTTCATAAATATCCTTTATCTTTATGGTCTGAATAACTTAATAAGCTCAAAGCCTTGCCTCAAGAGTTAACTCTTATTGTGAGTTGTGGAGCTCTTGCTGTAAGCAGAGTTGTGGAACTCTCGTCATAAGGGGAGTTGTAAATCTCTTGCCACAAGCTTTGAAACTTTTTATTTATTTGCATGCAAAAATAATGAAATAATACATTTATTAACATAAAACTTTAAATCTGTTTTTATTTATTTAAGCCATAGTGCTCATTACTCAGAAGCTGTTAACAGATGCATTTTGCTAAAGATGCGTAAAAA
>ONYJ01000232.1 GCA_900322025.1 uncultured Bacteroidales bacterium
AAAAACTCGTTAACCAACTTCAATGCTGTATGCAGATAGCCTCCTCCGTTTCCCCTAAGATCTACAATCAGCCCCTGTAATTTTTTACCTCTCAGAGGTGTCATAACCTCATTATAGGTTTCTGCCCCAAAGCTACTCAAGCGTATATACATTATTCCAGGCCGTATCTCATACGCACACGATACCGTATTCAACGGTATTTTATCGCGAGTTATAACTAAATTCAGTTCTGCCTCTCCGCGTCTTATAACTCCTACACTAACCTTAGTACCTTTATCGCCTCTCAAATACTTTAACACACGAGCTTGTGTAAGTTTAGTACCACTAATAACCTCACCATCAACAGAATTAATTTTATCTCCTGCTCTAAGCCCTACCTTTTCAGAAGGTCCTCCGGGGATAACGCTTTGTACTGTAAGAGTATCTTTGATTATGGCATACTCTATCCCGATGCCTTCGAACTTTCCAAGAAGAGGTTCTTCCATTTCTTTAGCATCTTTGGCAGAGATATAAACCGAGTGAGGATCTAATTGCTGCATCATCGCAATAAGAGCTTCCTCGCTTGTGCGGCTCATACTAAGTGTATCTACATACGCATTAGCCAGCAGATAAAGAAGTTGCTTAAATTTGGTTGTTTCTGTATTAAGTTTGGAGTCGTTAAAACTAATAGTTTGTTTTATACGCGGCTGGGCAAGATATGTTTGAGCTTGTAACCCTACACCTATACAACTTATTAGGAAAATTGAGAGCAGAAGTATTTTTTTCATTATCGCTTTTTCTTTATAGAAACATTTTGAGGTATATCAAATATCATACCCTCTTGCGCCAAAAAGGTTTCCGGAAATACACCACGAGCCTCTTCTAATAATAAATCCAGATTCCGGTAACGCGATGAGAAATGCCCTATCACCAGCTTCTTAGCTCCTATTGCCAATGCCAACTCTGCAGCATCCTTGCTGGTAGAATGGGCTGTTGTTTTAGAAAGAGCTTTTAAGTCAGAGGCATAAGTAGCCTCGTGATATATCAGGTCTGTACCCATAAGCCATTCTTTCAGCTTTGGATATGGAGCAGTATCGCTGCAATATGCAAAACTTCTGGCCTCAAAGGGTTTGTATGTAAGCTTTTCATATTCGAGCATAATCATTTCCCCTTCTTTACCCTGCCTGATAATGTTCTCTTTTCGTTTAAGAGTTCCTATTTCTTCTAAAGTAAGATTATACTCCCCTATAGCCTCTTTCACGATGTTTGGCTGTGGCTCCCTTTCCCTAAACAAATACCCATAGGTTTCTACTCTATGCCGCAATGGAAAAGCATATATATCCAATGATTTGAAACTCTGGATAAGTACCGGCTCCTTACATTTTACGGTATGAACAACAAGTTCATACTTAACCGCTCCAAAAAAATCTGATATAACGTTGAGTAACTTCTGCATTCCTTCCGGAGCATAGATATGCAGCGGAGCTACCCTACCCACCATATCTAATGTAGAAATCAAACCGAACAAGCCAAATACATGATCGCCATGCAGATGCGAGATACATACATTATCTAAGCGAGGAAACGGTACCTTAAATCTTGCCATCTGCATCTGGCACCCTTCTCCACAATCTATTAAGAACAAACGCCCACCCACGGTTAGTGAGTGAGCGCTCGGAAATCTTGAAGATGTAGGGCGTGCAGAAGCACTACCCAATGTCATCAGAGAAAAATCCACTTAACTATTCTCCCCTTTTTCCATCTCCTTCTTCAAGTCTGCAAGAGCATCTATATCTCCCAAAGTGGTCTTTTCTACGCTTGCCTTTACCTTCTTAATAGCCTTCTTTGTATTTTCAGCTTCTGCCTCTTTTTCCTTAATAATCTCACCGGCCTCAGCTTTCTTCTTGTCTTCGGCTATTCTGGTATGCGAAAGTATTATCTTCTTGCTAGACTTGTTGAACTCAACAACTTTAAACTCAAGTTTCTCTTCTGCCTTTGCAGTTGTGCCGTCTTCTTTCAAAAGACCCTTGGTTGGTGCAAAACCTTCAATTCCGTATTGAAGAGCTACAGTTGCACCCTTATCATTGAAAGAAACTATAGTTCCTTCATGAATAGAACCTTGGGTAAATACTGTTTCAAATGTATCCCATGGGTTATCTTCCAACTGCTTATGACCTAAAGAGAGCCTGCGGTTTTCTTCGTCTATATCCAAAACCACAACTTCAAACTTTTCTCCAAGAGCTGTAAACTCAGAAGGATGCTTTATTTTCTTAGTCCAGCTCAAATCAGAGACATGAACAAGACCGTCCACACCTTCCTCAAGTTCTACAAACACACCAAAGTTAGTAAAGTTGCGCACTATTGCAGTGTGGCGGCTTCCTACAGGATACTTATCTTTTATAGTTGCCCAAGGATCTGCCTTCAACTGCTTCATACCCAAAGACATTTTATGTTCCTCTCTGTCTATGGTAAGCACTTGCGCCTCTACTTCTTCGCCCAGTTTTAAGAAATCCTGTGCGCTTCTCAAATGTGAAGACCAGCTCATCTCTGAAACATGGATAAGACCCTCTATACCAGGCTGTATTTCTACAAATGCACCATAATCTGTAAGCACAACTACCTTACCCTTAACCTTATCTCCAACTTTAAGATCTGGATTCAAAGCTTCCCATGGATGAGGTGCAAGCTGCTTCAGACCAAGAGCGATTCTCTTCTTTTCTTCGTCAAAGTCTAAAATAACTACATTTATCTTTTCATCGAGCTTAACAACTTCTTCCGGATTGCCTATGCGGCCCCAAGACAGATCTGTAATATGAATCAGACCATCCACACCACCTAAATCTACGAATACGCCATAAGAAGTAATATTCTTAACAGTTCCCTCAAGAACTTGGCCTTTCTCTAGTTTAGAAATAATTTCACTCTTCTGTGCCTCAAGCTCTGCCTCGATAAGTGCTTTGTGAGAAAGTACTACATTACGGAATTCGTGATTAATTTTAACCACCTTGAATTCCATAGTCTTATCTACATATACATCGTAATCTCTAATAGGTTTAACATCTATCTGCGAACCAGGGAGGAAGGCCTCTATGCCAAACACATCCACAATCATACCACCCTTAGTGCGAGCCTTGATAAAGCCTTTTACTATTTCGTTGTTCTCATAAGCCTCGTTTACTCTGTCCCAAGACTTGAGAGAGCAAGCCTTTTTATGTGAAAGAATCAACTGACCTTTCTTGTCCTCCGGATTTTCTACCAAAACATCTACCTTATCGCCAATAGCAAGGTCAGGATTATATCTGAATTCGTTCCTCTGAATAACACCTTCGCTCTTATAACCCACATTAACAATAACTTCTTTAGGGGTAAGAGCAGTTACCGTACCCTCAATAACCTCATTTTCTGCAATATTTGAGAGAGACTCGCTATACTTTTTCTCTAAGTCATCCTTACTCTCAGACAAAGATGTATTACTCTCAAAAGCATCCCAGTCAAATTTAGCAGGATCTATAGATGCGCTGCTCCTCCTTTTCTTTGCTGCAGGAGCAACAGGTGCAGCCTCTTCTCTGAAAGACTCTACATTGTCTTCAGCTTTTTGAACAGGGATATCTACAACATCCTCGTTCTCAATGTTTTTAATTTCTTCACTCATAATAAAATACTAATTAGTAGTTAAACATTATTTGTAGATCAGCCCTCGGGCTGAAATTCAAGCCTGCGAAGATAATAAAAATCTTCTCAATCACAATACTTTATCTAAAAGTTTTATTTGCGTACATTTGCCTATTCCAAAACGCCACACGTATTGATAATTAAAAATAGAACCGAATTTGCCATGGCGAGAAACTTTTCGATAAGTCAACTGGTTAAAGAGATGCTTGCATATCTTTGACATGACGAGAAAAGTTGCAGTAAAAAGTTGCATAAACGTAAAAACGAACAATATGAAAAAAAGCTTTGTAATCTCCACCCTCTCTCTTATTACCGCTGTATTTATCTCCTGCAGCAATAAAAGCAGCAATAAAACAGGTACTGCCTCTCAAGACAGTTCTGCCCTTCAAACTGTCAGAGTAGGAGTTTTCGATGGCTATGGCGGTGCACAAACATGCATCTGGGAAGCCCTCGCTGCTTGTGCTCTCGATAAGGATATGGATGTGAAGAGAATTACTACCTCCGATATAGCATCGGGAGTTCTAAACACATTAGACGCTATTGTGATACCCGGAGGAGGAGGTAGCCGACAGTACCAAAATCTCGGACAAGAGAATATCAACAGAATAAAAGAGTTTGTATATAATGGCGGCGGTGCCGTAGGCATTTGCGCAGGTGCATACCTGTTTTCCAACACCCCAAATTACACCTGTATGAAAATAAATGGCGCACAAGCTATTGATTTAGAACACGATAATAGAGGACACGGAATTTCTGCCTTTTCTTTAACTGCAGAAGGAAAAGAAATTTTTAAAGAGTATGCAGACATAGATACCCTCTATTGCATGTATTACGAAGGGCCTGTCTTTATTACTGCCCCTGAGGACTCTATACAATTCACCGAATTTGCAACAATGCTCAGCGATGTTCATGAAGAGGGTGGCGCTCCTTCCAACATGACCAACAACAGGCCTTTCTTCATAGGCGGCCACTATGGCAAGGGTAAGGTATTCTCCTCCATAGCTCATCCGGAAGCCACTCCCGGTAAAATGTGGATGATAGCCAGAATGGTACGCTGGTGCGTTACAGAAAAAGAAAATGTACATAAGTTAGCGGAACAACAAAGGTTCTCCTCTTCCCCTACACTCAAAGATGCCAGCCTCGCCAATAAAGAAATACTGATGAGTGTAGAAGACTTAAAGAAAGAGAAGGAATTGTATCAAAAGTTCCTTTATGGCACACCGGAAGATAAGTTAGAGGCCATGCAATGGCTTAAAGAACATTATTCTTGGGATGCGAAACGCTGGATACAAGGAATGTTATTTGATGCAGACCCAATGGTTAGGGCCGGTGCGGCAGAATATATTGCAGACATTCATTACTTTACATACCTGAATGATGTGGCCGCACTATATGAATCGGAGAGCAATACAGAGGCAAAGCAAAGAATAGAGCAAGCCTACTCAAGGCTGAAATCTCTCTTACCTTAAAACTTGATTTGAGAGGGCGATGGCTGTCTCATAGCATGTCTCAGCACTTATATTCGGAAAAACGAAAAGTGTACATTTGTAAATCCAAATGTACACTTTTTTTCT
>ONYJ01000109.1 GCA_900322025.1 uncultured Bacteroidales bacterium
AGATATAGTATTTCTACAAGAGGAGAAATGATTCGCTTAGAGCCTGGTGTAAGAGGAGCCATGGCCAACCGCCTTCTTACCAGATACGGTAAAAAGATAGGCCCGGATCCGGCATCCATAGATTCCGCAATGATTGGAGGCATTGCAGCCAACAATGCCAGTGGAATGTGTTGCGGTACAAGCCAAAACTCCTATAAGACAGTTGCACACATCAATATTATACTACCGGATGGTACAGATTTAGACACATCTGATCTATCCTCGGTAAAAAGATTTCGGAAAAGTCATAAAGCCCTTTTAGACGGCCTCGAAAACATAGCTAAAAGAATTGAGGAAAATACCACTCTCAAACAGAGAATAGAAAGAAAATATAAGATTAAAAATACCACTGGTTACAGCCTCAATGCCTTTGTTGATTATTCAGACGGAATAGATATTCTCAAACATCTTATAATAGGCTCCGAAGGAACTTTGGCCTTTATCTCAAATATAACCTATAAAACAGTAGATAATCCAAAGTTCAAGGCTTTGGCTCTGATAATCTTCCCTACAATAAAAGAAGCATGCTTAGCTGTCCAAAGTCTTATGCAACTGCCGGTTTCTGCAGTAGAACTCATAGATAGGGCCTCTATCAAGAGTGTGGAAAATGCAGATGGAGTACCGGAGTATCTGAAAAACCTTCATGAAGATAATTGCGGCTTGCTCGTAGAAATTACAGAACAAGACAAACATTCACTTTTAGGCAAGATTAAACGAATTACGGAAGCTATGGACAAGTTCCATACTGTACTGCCGTTTGCCTTTACTACAGACCCTGCAGAACAGAGCACTTTGTGGAAAGTTAGAAAGGAGTGTCTGCCTACCGTAGCCGGAATGAGAAAAGCAGGCACCACCGCCATAATTGAGGATATATGCTTTCCTGTGCCGCAACTGGCAGATGCAGTTACCGATTTGAGAAAGATTTTTGACAAAGACGGATACAGCGATGCCGTTATATTCGGACATGCCTTGGCCGGTAATCTACATTTTATGTTCAACCAAGACTTTGGCAATCCAAAAGAGGTGCAAAAGTATGCCAAACTAATAGACGATGTGGTTGAACTTGTTGTTAATAAGTATGATGGTTCTCTTAAAGCAGAGCACGGCACCGGGCGCAATATGGCACCTTTTGTAGAAAAAGAGTGGGGAGAACAGGCCTATGCCCTAATGAATGAAATCAAACACTTATTCGACCCTAAAGGTATTCTGAACCCTGGTGTTATCCTTAACAAAGATCCTGAGGCCCACATCAAAAACCTAAAGCCATGCCCACAAACCAATCCCGAAATAGATAGGTGTATGGAATGCGGTTTTTGTGAAAAAAACTGCGTTTCTGAGGGGCTGACCTACTCTCCAAGACAACGAGTTGCTGCCTACAGAGAAATATCCAGATTAGAAAGAGCGCAGGCCAAGCAGGCAGACCTTGCCCTAATGAAGAAAACCTACAAATATATGGGCGACAAAACTTGCGCTACTGACAGCCTCTGTGCGGTAGCCTGCCCTGTTAAGGTTGATAACGGCAAACTAACAAAACAATTACGTCATCTAAAGCACACAGAAAAACAAGAAAACAGGGCAGCATTTCTTGCAGCACATTGGAACAGAGCTGTATGGGGCATGAAAGCTGCTTGGAAAATATCTTACCTACTCAGAAGAGCCGTTGGTAAAAAAGTAATGAGCGTTTTGGCGAGTATGGCCAGAGTGCTATCCTTTGGGCTTATTCCTCATTGGAGCCCGAGCTTCCCAGATGGCAACAAAAAAATCATCAAGCGTATAACAGGCAACGGTTCAGCGCTTCAAGAGGGTACTAAGGGCAAAATTGTATATTTTCCAAGTTGCCTTACACGCTCCATGGGCAACAGCAAAGACTATCATAGAGCACTCACTCTAACCCAACTAACAGATAGGCTGATACGCAAGGCTGGGTACAGTGTAATCTATCCGAATAATCTTAATAAACTATGCTGCGGTATGGCCTTTTCCAGCAAAGGCTTTGTTAAGGCCGGCGATATGTTAGGCAATAACCTCATAGATGAACTATTAAACGCTTCAGAGGGCGGCAAGTTACCAATCGTCTGCGACATGACGCCTTGCCTGTACACCATAAAATCCAGTGCTCCACAAACCCTCAAATTATACGAGCCGGCAGAATTTGCCAAACTATATCTCCTGCCTAACCTAAACATCACAAAATTAGATAGAAGCATTGCAGTTTTTACTGTATGTACTTCAAAAAAATTAGGAGTGGATTCCACTATCGTTGAGGTAGCAAAACAATGTGCTCAAAAAGTAAAAGTTATTGAATCTAACTGTTGCGGCTTTGCCGGCGATAAAGGCTTCTATACTCCGGAACTCAACGATTGGGGGCTCAGAGAGTTGAGAATACAGGTTAAAAACTGTACAGAAGGCTATGCCACCAGCAGAACATGCGAAATAGGCTTATCTGAACACAGCGGCATAACCTTCAAGAATCTGCTATATCTTGTAGATGAAGCCTCTACCCCAAAAAACATCGATTTTAGTCCCCCAAAGGACCATATTGCATAGTACCTCAAACTTTATTATCTTTTTTGTACTTTTGCAGTTGCTTTAAGCCGGGGGTGTTCTGGTTTTGACATCTGATTAATTGATCGGCAAGCGTGCCGAGCGTTGGAAGGGTAGCTCGTTAATATCTAACTTTCAGCCATTAACTGGCGAAAACAATGTAAGACTCGCTGCGTAGTTAGCAAAGCTAACTTGCTTAATCCTTGAGGCTCAAGGAGCTTCGGACGAGTATCCCGTCGGATTTTATTTCTTCTTGAATCCGATATATGGGGTATCATCTTAAAGAAGAATGCGGAGGCAGACTCCTTTAATGCCTCTCAAGAACTAAAGGATAAGCTGTTGTATAGCCTGCTTTAGGGCAGACAGCAGACGAAAAACAAACTAAAGATACGCACGTAGAAAACCAGTTGATGGTCTGATTGGACAGCGGTTCGACTCCGCTCACCTCCACTACTTCACAAGCATTTCGAACAAACCCTCGCCAAAGGAAACCACTCCGAGTACAATTATCAGTATTCCGGCAATTTTGTTTATTACAATCAGTTGCCTTAATCTGAATTTCTTTCTAAAGATATTTACTAAAGTGCTCAAAGAGAACCACCACAGCACAGTACCCAAGAAAATAGAGATTAAAACTATTCGTACAACGGTTGGAGCCTCATCCGGCGGAAATGCCGAAATATCCAGACGAACAGCCGCTATCATTGCAAATATCAAAAATATAGAGCCCGGATTTGTTATAGTGATGGCAAGCGATTCTAGCATATCCTTCAGCCCCTTACTGCTCTTGTTCTTTTGCCTTATCTGCCTTACCGGATTGCTTCGGTAAACTTTAATTCCAATAAGAGCTATTACAATGCCACCAAAAATCAAAACTATAGCCTTATGCTTTGTAAGAAAATCGTCTATCAGAAATAAACCCAGCATAGACAAAGCCGCATAGAAGGTATCGGATATGGAGGCTCCTATACCTGTAAGAAAACCGCTCAATCTACCTTTGCTTAATGTTTTCTGGATGCAAAGCACTCCTACGGGCCCCAATGGAATGGAAGCCCCAAGCCCTACTATTATTCCTTTAATAAAAACTTCAAACATAATTAGTATCCGAAGCTGCAAA
>ONYJ01000169.1 GCA_900322025.1 uncultured Bacteroidales bacterium
AGATTTCAGAACATATTAGGAACATGAGAATACTTTTAACAGGAGTTGCAGGCTTTATAGGAGCACATACCGCCATAGAACTTATAAATAGGGGCCATACCGTTGTGGGCATAGATAATATGAATGCCTACTACGAGCCTTCTCTAAAAAAAGCAAGGCTAGCATACATAAGAAAGTGCACCAAGAAAGCCAAAGGCCTATTCTCTTTCTCTCAAAAAGATATTGCAGACCTTCCGGCTATAGAAAAGATTTTTAAGGAAGGTAAGTTCGACAAAGTATGCAACCTTGCAGCCCAAGCCGGTGTACGATACTCCTTTGAAAATCCGGCGAGCTATATTCACAGCAATATTGTAGGCTTTTTCAACATACTGGAACTCTGCGTAAAACACAAGGTTAAGCATCTTATTTATGCCAGCTCTTCAAGTGTTTATGGCAATAATTCAAAAATACCGTTTGCAGAACAAGATTGTACAGATAATCCTCAAAGCCTGTATGCCGCCACAAAAAAATCCAATGAGTTAATGGCCCATGTTTATATGCAGCAGAGAAACCTTTCCTGTACAGGGCTCAGATTTTTTACAGTGTATGGCCCTTGGGGAAGACCAGATATGGCTCCCTTCAAATTCATGAAAAAAATACTGGAAGGAGAGCCCATAGAAGTATTCAATAAAGGCAGACTAAGTAGAGATTTCAGCTATATTAAAGATATCGTCAAAGGAATTGTAGCTGTTATAGAAGGCCCTAACAAGTCTAAACATCCAATTTACAATATAGGCAACAGTCAGCCTGTAGAACTAATGGACTTTATTCGCACTATTGAAGACTCCACAGGCAAAAAAGCAAAAAAAGTGATGAAGGGCATGCAAAAAGGCGATGTTTACACTACATTTGCTTCTACTTTGTTATTAGAACAAGATTACAACTTTAAGCCAAATACCCCACTAAAAAACGGCATCGCCGAATTTTATAAGTGGTACACAGATTTTTACAAAGTTGAATAATGAACTCGCTCCTACAAGGCCCAATAACCATATCCGCTACTATACAATGCTAAGAAACACATTTGCACACATGGAGATAAGCACTAAAGCCGCACTCCACAATTTCAAATATTTTAGAAGCTTTCTAAAGAAAAGCACTAAAATGCTTATCCTCATAAAGGCTAATTCATACGGGCATGGGGCTGTGGATTTTGCCCACCTTATGGAAAAAGCCGGTTCCGATTATTTAGCTGTGGCTCAACCAGTAGAAGGCATAGAACTCCGAGAGGGAAATATAACCAGCCCAATTTTAGTTTTAACGGCCGACCCAGAATCCTTTAAAGAAATCGTAGAATATGGTTTAGAACCGGGCATTCCAACCCTATTTGCCCTAAAGAAGTTTGCCGCAACTCTAAAAAAAATGCATGTAGATATATATCCCGTGCATATCAAGTTAGATACCGGTATGCACAGGCTCGGATTTATGGAAAAAGAACTTCCGGAATTACTTAGGTTTCTCAGCAGTCATCCGGAAATTAAAGTTCAGAGCATATACTCCCATCTGGCCGCCTCGGACAGCAAAAAATATGATTCGTTTACAAAATCGCAAGTGGCCCTATTCGACAAGATGGTACAACAGATAGAACAAGTTTTGGGTTATCATCCTATAGTGCATATTCTCAACTCTGCAGGCATAGAAAGATTCCCACAGTTTCAGAAAGATATGGTTAGGCTTGGCATAGGCATCTATGGAGTAAGTGCTATAAATCAGAAGAATGTAAAGCCGGTTGCCTGCCTCAAATGCAGAATTATTCAGGTAAAAGAACTTACCCCAAAAGACGGAACTGTAGGCTACACCCGTGCAGGCAAGATAACCCGCCCGTCTAAAATTGCCACCATTCCGCTCGGATACACAGACGGTATAAATCGCCATTTAGGCAATGGAGCAGCCAAATTCTGCATCAAAGGTAAATTAGCTCCAACCATCGGAAAAGTTTGCATGGATATGTGTATGTTAGATGTTACAGACATTAAAAATGTAAAAGTAGGAGATGAAGTAACTGTATTTGGCAATAAGCCAACTGCCATAGACCTTGCCAAGGCCCTAAAAACCATACCGTACGAAGTATATACCTCCGTTGCAAAACGAGTTAAGAGGGGAGTGGTAAAATAATTTACACAAACAAGCGTGTCAGCAAAGAGTTAAGCAAGGCACCATCTGTAGCATTACCGCCGTAATTACTCTTAGATTTCAGATCGGTATCTTTAATCAACGATATTACACCCATTGTTCTCTGCAGCGGAAAGTTTGCTGCCGCTGTCTTGTACTCATTAACCCTCTGCGGACCAAACACTCCCAACCTCTGGCAAGCCTGATAAAAATCCAGACTGCCTTCAGAAGTCATAGCATGGAGCGTAAGTAGCTGATTAAAATAGAAGAACAAAGCTCCTAGAGTGGCCTGAATAGGATATTTCTTAGGATTGGCTGCAAATACCTCGGCTATAGAAAAGGCACGATAAGGATTTCTTTCTCCTATTGCCTTACACAACTCAAATGGATTATAGTCTCTTGAGACACCGGTATTCACCTCAACATCCCCCACTCTTATCAGCATACCATCTGTGCCCTTTATGAGCTTATCTATTTCCAAGACAATTTTTCTGAGTGAAACCCCTGTACTCTGAGCTAACAATTGAGCAGCCTCCGGCTCTATTGAATATCCTAATTTCTGAACATGAGAAGTTATCCACTGTGGTACCTTCCATTCATCCAGACAAGAAGTCTCCAGAATCTCAGCCTTGCCTTTCAGATTCTTGTAAAAAGAAGTACGCTGATCTAAAGATTTTCCGGTAAAAGATAATACTAAAATTGTATCGGGAGCTGGGGCTTTAAGGTAATATTCAAACGGTTGCAAAGAAGACAACTGCTGTGCTTCTTTGACTATGATAAGCTGATGCTCGCTCTCTACAGGATACCGGCGGCAAAGACATACAACCTGCCCCGCATCTGTTTCATTCCCATATACTATACTCAGATTAAAGTCTTTCTG
>ONYJ01000069.1 GCA_900322025.1 uncultured Bacteroidales bacterium
AGTTTTGGGAAGTCTATTTTGAAAGCTTGCGCGCAGGGAATAACTTTATTGCAATTGATGTTTCCGGAAAGAGCTTCTATGAAATGACGGGTGATTTCTATGATTACAAACTTGACACTTACCATGGTAAGGTTACGCTGTCTGCACTTTCTGCCCAAGAAGGGGCGGAGACCATCATGTGGCACTTAGAAGAGGGAGAGGGAATCTTTTTTTACGCTGAGGGAGAGGAGGATCCTAATGATATGTTCAACTTCTCAGTACCGTGGAATATTGTACTTGAAAAAATGCATGACCTCACAGAGTTTGAAGATATAGGAATAGTACTGCCACCTTTGCAACAAAGACACAGTGTAACTAAGAAAGATAAGTAACAAATCTTCCTTTATACAAGATAGAACCTGTTTGAAAAATAAATGAGCAAAGACAAGCTTGCTTGGATTTGCCACACGGATTAGGCTAAAAACATACCTACCATAGCTGCCGAAACAAGTGCCACAAGAGCAGAACCAAGCAAAGCTCTTATTCCATACTCACCAAGGATAGATTGCTTATTAGGAGCCATTCCCCCCACTCCACCTATAATAATACCAATGGAAGCAAAGTTGGCGAAACCACAGAGAACATAGGTTGCCATTACTATAGACTTAGGAGAAGAGAATACTGAATTTTGGAGCATTTCCGTAAGAGAACCATAACCTATGAATTCTGTTAGAATCAGCTTTTCTCCAAGAAGCCTGCCCACAAAACCTATATCTTCTCCGGGAACACCGATAAGCCAGATTATAGGATAAAACAGATAAGACAGAATACATTCTAAATTGAGATCTGTATAACGGCCATCTGAAATCTGTGCAATCCAGCGATCCATAGCCGGAAAACTTATGATGTTCAAAATGTAATTCACTCCGGCTATCAACGCATAGAATACAAGAAGCATGGCTGCCACATTTGCTGCTAATTTTAAGCCCTGAGTAGTTCCTATTGATATGGCATCCAACACATTGCTGCCAAGTTTTTCCTTAGAAACCTGAACCGAATTATCTACTTCCTCTGTTTCCGGTTTAAGAATCTTAGCCATTGCAATAGCCCCGGGTGCCGCCATTACAGAAGCACTCAACAAGTGCTTGGCAAATTCTACCGTCATAACAGGATCGCCGCAACCCAACATTCCTATATATGCTGCCAATACTCCTCCACTCATAGTTGCCATACCGGATACCATAATGAGCATCAACTCACTACGACTCATCTTAGGGATATACTCCTTAACCATCAGAGGTGCCTCTGTCTGCCCAAGAAAAACATTGCCGGCGCAAGACAAAGACTCGGCTCCGGAAATTCTCATAAGCTTAGACATTACCCAACCCATTACCCAAACAATCTTCTGCAGTATTCCTAAATAGAACAGCAGACTGGTGAGGGCAGAAAAAAATACGATTGTAGGAAGTATCTGGAATACAAATATATATCCAATGCCAGTAGTATCCATCAGAGGCCCAAACAAGAAATCTGCTCCTGCCTTTGTCCATCCCAATACCGCCACAAAACATTTACCGAACACCTCAAAAAACTTCTGCACTGCCGGAAACATCAACACAGAAAAAGCTATAATAAACTGTAACAACAGAGCCATACCCACAGTGCGCCAGTTAATTCTCTTACGGTCTGTAGAGAATAACCACGCTACCAGAATTATAACGGCTATTCCAAGAATACCCTTAGCAATAGCTCCGGCACTAAAACTCAGCTCCTTTGCCTGAAGAATCCTTGCAAACATTTCTTTCCGCTTTGCCAGAGCCTGCTCATTTGCCACATCTTCCGGTTCGTCTGACGCTGCTGTAAGCACAGTACCACCATCTTGAACCACCTGTTCCTGCAAAGGCTCTACAATACTGCTCTGCTGCAAGGTATCTGCATCTGAACCAACGGCAGCCTGCACAATGCCACACACAAAACCCACTGCAATAATTACCAACGCAACCTTTAGGAATTTAGGCCCCATAAGTCCTATTCTCGGCCCATTTTTCTTTGATATATTCTTCATAACATTTATCAAGATAACTTCCACAAAAATAATAAATTTATATTTTTTCTTACTTTTGTCTTTATATGTTTTTTGAACTCCTACATAACAATCCAGACAGCCACGCAAGAGCCGGCGTCCTCCATACAGACCATGGAGATATTCCCACACCCATCTTTATGCCGGTAGGAACAGTGGGGAGCGTTAAAGGAGTATATCATCGCGATCTGCTTCAAGACATCAAGGCAAAAATCATATTAGGGAACACATACCATCTACTCCTTAGGCCTGGAACAGAACTGATAAACAAGGCCGGTGGACTTCATAAGTTTGTGGGATGGGATAGCCCTATACTAACAGACAGCGGAGGGTTTCAAGTATTTTCTCTTGCGGCAAATCGCAAAATTACGGAAGAAGGTTGCACTTTCCGCTCTCACATAGATGGCTCTAAGCATGTATTTACACCAGAGAATAATGTAGATATTCAGAGAATGATAGGTGCAGATATAATCATGGCTTTAGATGAGTGCACCCCGGGTACGGCAGATGTTGCCTATGCCAAAAAGTCCATGGACAGAACTCACCGTTGGCTGCACAGATGCATTGCAAGATTTAAAGAAACAGAGCCCTTATATGGTTACCGGCAGTTTTTTTTCCCTATTGTTCAAGGCTGTATCTACCCGACACTCAGAAGAGAAGCCGCTAATATTATTGCAGATACAGATATGGATGGCTGCGCAATTGGAGGGCTGAGTGTAGGAGAACCTACAGAACAAATGTACCAAATGTTAGATGTGCTCAAAGACGAGCTTCCTACACATAAACCTCGCTATCTCATGGGTGTAGGCACACCGGCCAACATCTTGGAAGGAATAGACAGGGGAGTAGATATGTTTGATTGTGTTATGCCTACCCGTAATGGCCGAAACGGAATGCTATTTACATGGGAGGGAACCATCAATATCAAAAACCGAAGATGGGCAGAAGATTTTTCGCCGATAGACCCTCAAGGAACATCTTTTGTAGATCATGCCTATACCAAAGCATATCTGAGGCACATGTTTGTGGCCGGCGAAATGTTAGGCGCACAAATTGCAAGTTCACATAACCTTGCCTTCTATCTCCAATTGGTAACAAAGGCCAGAGAACATATAATAGCGGGCGACTTTAAACAGTGGAAAGAAAAAACCGTTACAAAGTTGTCGCAGAGGATAAGCTGAATATAAGATGTTTAAACTGAGCAAAGAACGCATACA
>ONYJ01000229.1 GCA_900322025.1 uncultured Bacteroidales bacterium
AAGGCAACGAGGCTATTGCTCATGCGGCAATTCGTTGCGGATGTGACGGATACTTTGGCTATCCGATTACCCCTCAGAGCGAGGTGCTCGAAACCCTTGCCGAGCAAAAACCATGGGAAACTACCGGTATGGTAGTTCTTCAGGCAGAGAGTGAAACCTCCTCTATCAATATGGTTTACGGAGGCGCCGGATGCGGAAAGAAGGTTATGACTTCTTCTTCCAGCCCGGGAATCAGCCTTATGCAGGAAGGCTTGTCTTATATGGCGGGTTGCGAGATTCCTTGTCTTGTTGTAAACGTAAGTCGTGGCGGCCCAGGTTTGGGAACTATCCAGCCAAGCCAGGCAGACTATTTCCAGAGTTGCAAGGGTGGAGGACATGGCGATTATCGCCTTATAGTTCTTGCTCCTTCTTCAGTTCAGGAAATGGCTGATTTTGTAGATCTCTCATTTGAACTGGCTTTCAAATACAGAAATCCGGCAATGATTTTAACCGATGGCGTTATAGGTCAGATGATGGAGAAGGTTGTACTTCCTCCATTCAAACCAAGAAGAACAGAAGAGCAGATTATCAAGGAATGTCCTTGGGCTGCAACCGGAAGACTTAAGACACGCCAGCCGAATGTTATTACTTCTTTGGAGTTGGATCCTGCCAAGATGGAGGACATAAATATCCGTATCCAGAAAAAATATGCAGAAATTCAAGAGAAAGAAGTTAGATATGAGGAATTCATGTTAGAAGATGCTGAATATGCAATATGTGCATTCGGCTCTGCAGCAAGAATTGCCAAGAAAGCTATTGAGGATGCAAGGAAAGAGGGTATTAAGGTTGGTTTGCTCCGTCCGATAACTCTCTGGCCTTTCCCTTATAAGGAAATAGAGGCTCTGAGCAAAAAAGTTAAAGGTATTCTTTCTTTGGAAATCAATGCCGGACAGATGGTAGAAGATATTCGCCTTGCTGTAAACGGAAGAATTCCTGTGAATCACTATGGCCGTTTGGGTGGAATTATTCCTGCTCCAGATGAGGTTGTAGCAGAACTAAAGAAAATGAAGAAATAGGGAGGTTCGCATTATGGATATAAAAGAGATAATTCAACCCGAAAACTTAGTGTACCAAAAGCCTGAGCTTTTGAATGATACACCCATGCACTATTGCCCAGGTTGCAGCCATGGCGTTGTGCATAAGCTTGTTTCTGAGGTTATTGCCGATATGGGCATGTCAGACAAAACCGTTGGTGTTTCTCCTGTGGGATGTGCCGTTTTTGCATACAAGTATATAGATATAGATTGGGAAGAAGCTGCTCACGGAAGAGCTCCCGCTGTGGCTACTGCAATTAAGAGGCTTTGGCCAAATCGTTTGGTTTTCACCTATCAGGGAGACGGAGACTTGGCTTGTATCGGTACTGCCGAAACAATTCATGCTCTTAACCGTGGCGAAAACATTACCATAATATTTGTAAACAATGCTATCTATGGTATGACCGGTGGTCAGATGGCACCTACAACTCTTATGGGTATGAAAACAGCCACTTGCCCTTATGGTAGGGATGCAAAACTTCATGGTTATCCTTTAAAAATAGCTGATATAGCGGCTCAATTGGAAGGAACATGCTATGTTACAAGACAGAGCGTTCATACAGTTGCTGCTATCAATAAGGCTAAGAAGGCTCTCAAGAAGGCATTTGAATATAATATGGCAGGCAAGGGCTCTTGCCTTGTAGAAATGGTTTCTACTTGTAATTCAGGCTGGAAACTATCTCCTGCAAAAGCCAATAAGTGGATGGAAGACAATATGTTCCCATTCTACAACATAGGAGACCTTAAAGATATTAACCAATAAAAGGAGCGTAAGATGAAACAAGAAATTATTATTGCCGGATTCGGTGGACAGGGGGTTCTGTCTATGGGAAAAATCCTTGCATATTCCGGACTAATCGAAGGCAAGGAAGTTACTTGGATGCCAGCTTACGGTCCTGAGCAACGTGGTGGTACAGCCAATGTTACCGTTATAGTAAGCGATGAAGAAATATCTTCTCCTATCCTTTCTACATACGATACCGCAATTATTCTCAACCAACCTTCTATGGAAAAGTTTGAGAAAACCGTAAAACCGGGCGGAACTCTTATTTATGATGGTTATGGTATAAACATACCTCCAACACGTACAGATATAAATATTTATCGTGTTGATGCTATGGATGTTGCCGCAAAGATGAATCTTATTAAGATATTCAATATGATTCTTCTTGGCAGCTATCTTAAACTCCATCCTATTGTAGAGATAGAAAGCGTGTTAAAAGCTCTGAAGAAGACACTTCCGGAAAGACACCATGGGCTTATTCCTCAAAACGAAGAAGCCATTAAGAAAGGTATGGAATTGGTAGGCTGAGTTTAATACTTATCTAATAGTTTTTAAGAGATGGGCTAATTTACTTTACCCCATCTCTTTTTTTTATGCTGATAATTTCTTAGCTTTGGGAAGTGAATCTCTTTGTTCGCATATTCAAATTTTATAAAGAAGGCTTCCAAAATATGGAAGTAGGCAAGAGTTTGTGGCTTATCATTTTTATAAAACTTGTAATTATGTTTCTGATTCTTAGGTTATTTTTCTTTAAGCCGGAACTTCGGCATTATAAGACTGAGCAACAGAAGGCCACTCATGTAATCGAAAACCTAACAAAACAACCTTGATATGATACTCACATCATTAGTAGATGCTTCTCGTTTGCAGTTTGCTCTAACTGCTATGTTTCACTGGCTTTTTGTGCCCCTGACACTTGGACTTGGTATATTGATAGCTATATTTGAGACCAAGTACTACAAGACAAACGATGAATCTTGGAAGAAACTTACCCAGTTCTGGAGTAGAATCTTTGCCATTAATTTTGCTTGCGGAATTGCAACAGGTATTATTTTGGAATTTGAGTTTGGAACCAACTGGAGCAATTATTCTTGGTTTGTAGGAGATATATTTGGAGCTCCGCTTGCAATAGAAGGTATATTTGCTTTCTTTATGGAAAGTACCTTCTTTGCCGTAATGTATTTTGGTTGGAATAAGGTAAGCAAGGGCTTTCATCTTCTCTCTACTTGGCTAACAGCAATAGGTGCCAATTTGTCTGCATACTGGATTCTTACGGCTAATGCATGGATGCAGCATCCAACCGGAGTGGCTTTCAATCCTGTTACAGCCCGCAACGAAATGGTTGATTTTTGGTCTATAGTTTTTTCGCCGGTAACATTATCAAAGTTTTTTCATAGCGTAATGAGCGGCTTTCTTGTTGCAGCTGTTGTGGTAATAGGGGTTTCGTGCTGGTATATTAAAAAGAAGCGCAACAAAGAATTTGCTCATCGCAGTATAAAATATGCCAGTGTGTTTGGCCTTGTTTCACTGCTATTGCTAATGATTACAGGCCATACTTCAGC
>ONYJ01000061.1 GCA_900322025.1 uncultured Bacteroidales bacterium
AAAGGCAAAAAGGAGTATAAGGTTCAGCTCAAGATGAGTGATGTAAAGGCCTGCACAACACATTCTCAAAAATCCTTTTTTCTTAATACAGGCTCGCCACACTATGTAGAATTTGTAAATGCTTTAAGCAATTATCCGGTAGAAACCGAGGGCAAATACTGGAGATATTTCTTTGAGGGTGGCACAAATGTAAATTTTGTGGAAATTTGCCACAACTTATTAAAAATAAGAACTTACGAAAGAGGAGTAGAGGCAGAAACACTTGCCTGTGGCACCGGTGCCACGGCTTCTGCAATAGCCGCATATACATTGGGGATTGCTCCCCATATACACAAAAAAAGCTACTTTGAATACAATCTGCAAGCCGAAGGCGGAAAACTAAAGGTTAGAGCAACCCCCAACACAAAAGACAATACCTTCTGCAATGTTTGGCTCACCGGCCCTGCCTGTTTTGTTTTCGACTGCTATATAGAACTTTAACAATAAGGTTAAAGCCGCTCTCCAAATACTTTAGTTCCAATACGAACTATTGAGCTACCAAGTCTTATGGCATATTTGTAATCGTTACTCATGCCCATGGATAACTCTCTGAAGTCGTGCATTTCCAGATGCCTCTGCTTCATCCTTGCAAAGAAGCTGTACAGAATACTGAACTCTTTCTGAATTAAAATCGTATCCTCTGTAAGAGTGGCCATTCCCATTAAGCCACATATAGTTACGCACTTGAGTGGTTCCTTGATAAGCTTTTCCATTAGCGCCTCAGCCTCTTCCATGGTAAAGCCTTGCTTGGTAGCCTCTTGGGCTACATGTATTTCTAAGAGAACATTTGCGGTAAGAGCATTCTTAACACAATAGTCGTCTATCTCATATAACAATTTTTCAGAATCAACAGAATGTATCAGAGTAGCATACGGCACCACCATCTTTATCTTATTAGACTGCAAGTGCCCTATAAAATGCCACTGTATATCGTCTGGAAGCGATAATGCCTTCTGTTCCAATTCTTGTGGACGACTTTCTGCAAAAATCTTTTGTCCCTGCTGGTAAGCCTCCATTATTTTTTCGTTGCTCTGGAATTTTGATACCAGCGCAAGCCTCACTCCTGTAGGTATTTCCTTTTTAAGAGCTGCTAAATTTTCTTGTATTCCCATTATTTGCCCTTTTGTCTTTCGCGCTGAAGCCTCTCCTGTTCCTTCATCATCTGCTCCATTCTCTCGCGCCACTTCGATTTCTTCTTTGTTTTATTAGACTCTGCCTTGCTTCTGAGCTGCTGATAAAGCTTTTCCTCATCTACAGCGTATTTTCTTATTAACCAATTCTGTCCTATTGATATAAAGTTCGAAAGCATGTAGTAATAACTTAAACCTGCAGAAAAGTTATTACACAACACTAACATAAATATAGGCATAAAGTACAGCTGCATACCCTTCATACCCGGCATCTGGTTTGTATCCGGCATTTGCTGCATATTCATCTTGGAGAACAGATACATAGAAACCGCCATCAGCAAGGCAAACAAACTCACATGATTTCCATACATAGGTATGTTAAAGCCTAAGTCTAAAATAGAATCGTAACCACTTAAATCCGAAGCCCATAAGAATGGATGCTGCCTCAATTCAAACGAAACCGGAAAGAATCTGAACATTGCAAAGAGAATAGGAATCTGCAACAACATAGGCAAACAGCCACCCAGCATATTAACCCCTGTCTTCTGATATAGAGCCATAGTTTCCTGCTGCTTCTTTAGAGCATCCTCTTTTCGCGGATATTTTTTATTGATTTTATCTATTTCCGGTTTCAAAACCCTCATCTTTGCAGAAGACAGGTAAGACTTGTAGGTAAGAGGAGAAAGCACCAGTTTTATCAGGATTGTCATAATGAGAATTATGATTCCGTAGTTAGAAATAAAACGGCGTAAAAAATCAAATGTGTTGATTATCACCACTCTATTAATCCAACCTATAATACTCTTACCTAAAGGTATAATCTTTTCAAAGCTCCTGCCGTAAGTTTTTAATTCTTTATAAAGATTAGGGCCAAAATAGAAGTGCATAGGTATTGTTACATCGCTGGCTCTCCCACAATCTATCTGCATCTGCGCACGGCAATCAAAAAGTGCCCGCTGTGGATCGTCTTCCGGCAAAAATTTATACGAGAGATCCCCTGCAGAAAAATTATTATCACACATCAGAATAGCCGAGAAGAATTGCTGGCGGAAAGCAAACCAAGATACTCTGGTAGGTATCTTCTTAGAACTCTCTGCCTTTCTCATACCCAAATCTTCTACAGAATTTTCGTCTGGATACTTAAAGTTTATGGTAGAATAATTTTTCTCGTTATCATAGCCTTTCTCAAATCTGGAAACTCTTAAAGACCAATCCAAATCAAACTGACCGGCATTATTAGCCATCTGAGAGCCTATACCATTGGTTACAATATCAAAATCAAGAAGATAACTATCTTTATGCAGCGTATATATAAAATCTAAATACGCTCCTCCTGAGAAAGGTAAACGAAATGTAAGAGAAGAATCTGTTTCAGCTACCTTCCGGAAATTAAAATGCGAAGTACTTATTTTCTGCGATGTAAAAAACACAAGCGACATCTCAGAATAATTATCCTTTACAATATACAACGCCGAGCTGTCGTGTGTGTAATAATCTTTTACAAGAGCCTCCTTAATTTGAGCCCCCCTTGTAGAAAAGGAAAGCTTCAGTTTTTCATTTTCCAGAGTATAAAACTCTTCTGTGCCATTCAAAGACTGCTCTAATAAAGAATCAGCGTAAGTAGTTATATAAGACTCGTTTGCAAGTGAATCGGCACCTATTTGAATATTGCGAAGAGAATCGGCCACCCTTAAAGAATCAACCACTTTAGGATTATTCATTGCCTCTACTCTGGCAAGTGAATCCCTGACAAAATTAGCTCGCTTCTGCTTATTATAATTATGTGAATTGTACCAACTGAAACCAATAAGAATCAATCCTATCAGCACAAAACCCAAAACAGTATTCTTTTGCATTTTCTAAAACTCTTTATCTATCATTTTTATCTTCTGCTCTAAAGATTTCAACTCTTCTTTGCCAGCTGCAATTTTAGCTTTTATCTCATCTATGAGTTTATCTGCATTTTTACTCTTTGCAAAAAATCCCATATTGTTTTCCAGAGTAGCAATATCTGTTTCGAGCTTTCTGAACTTATTCAAAAGTTTCTCTCTTTCCGTGCGTATTACCCTATCTCCCTTACCGGGTGTCTTAGCCTCAGATATCAAACGATGCAAACGCCCCATCTTCTTTTCCTGCTCCGGATTTCTGATTCCGGCAAAGTGCAGGTTTAAAGCCTGATCAAATTCTTTCTGCAGAGTATCTTTTTCTTTAAATGGCACAAAGC
>ONYJ01000068.1 GCA_900322025.1 uncultured Bacteroidales bacterium
AGCAAATATAATAACTTTTTAGATAACTTTGTACATAAGTTGATTTTGGACTATGGCAGGTCAGTGGCAGAAACAAATAACTTTTGACCGTTTTATCAGGGGAGTTCTTGTTATACTCCTCGTGGTAGGCATCTTTTTATTGTTGAAGCGTTTAAGTGGAGTTTTACTGCCGTTCTTTGTTGCGTGGCTTATAGCTTATCTGCTGAATCCACTGGTATGTTTTTTCCAAAAGAAGTGCAAGATGAAATACCGAATCTTAGGTATTCTTTCAGCGTTTATTATAGTTGGCGGGGTCTTGTATGGAGTTTTTATGCTTATGATTCCTCCAATGTGGAGCGAGGTGCTGAAGGTCAAAGATATGTTAGTTTCGTATATAGAGGGAGATTATTCTTTTGGCGGTCTTTCAGATCTTGTTAAGGGTTTTTTAACCGAGCATTTGAATATAGATAAACTGAAAGGTATATTTTCTGTAGAGGGCCTGTTTTCGCTTATAGAAGATTCTATGCCAAAGGTATGGGGAGTATTAACCAGCTCTTTTAGAGCTCTTTCTGGAATCTTTTCCCTTACAATGGTGCTTCTTTATACACTTTTTATACTTCTCGATTACGAAAAATTCTCCAGAGGTTGGCTTTCTATGTTGCCTGTAAGAATGAGGGGAGTGGCAAAGCAGTTGGTGAGCGATGTCAGATCTGGTATGAACAAGTACTTTAAGGGGCAGGCTATTATTGCAATTAGCGTGGGCATACTCTTGAGCATAGGATTTCTGATAATAGATTTTCCGATGGCCGTGGCATTAGGGCTACTCTTTGGTTTGCTGAATATGGTGCCTTATCTGCAAGTAGTAGGCTTTATACCGGCAATTCTTTTAGCTGTTGTCAAAGCAGCCGATACCGGTCAGAGTTTTTGGTTGATAATGTTGGCTTTCTTTGTAGTATTTGCAGTGGTGCAGACAATACAGGATACCATACTTACTCCTAAAATTATGGGCAAGGTGAGCGGTTTGAATTCTGCTATAATACTGCTCTCGCTTTCTATTTGGGGTAGTTTGCTCGGCATTCTTGGTATGATAATAGCCATACCGCTAACAACATTGCTTCTTACTTATTATCAAAGATATATAGTAAAGATACCAACCCGGCCATCTCCTGAAATGGGGCCACCTGCAGATATTCCGGAACAAGATACATCTAAAATATCGCCTATATCGGATGAACCACCTGCTTACGATATATCGGCAGAAGATTATAAAGAAAACGATAATGATAAAAAGCGGAACAATGAAAAAATTTAGTGTGATTCTATTGACTATTATTGCAATAGTTGTTTTTTCTTCTTGCAAGAATCAAAATAAAGAAGAGGGAAACCCTAAGGATTATATTGATGATGTAAGGGCCGGACTTTTCTTGGAAACGAGTATGCCGCCAGAAGAGACGGATTCTTTGATAGTAGATTCGGTAGCAGAAGTTGCTGACACGGTGATTGAATAGCAATATATGAGAGAACTGAAATGCCCTAATTGCGGAAAAGCATTTTCCGTAAATGAGGCTGATTATGCCTCAATTGTATCTCAGGTTAGAGGCGAGGAATTTGATGCAGAAATAAACAAGCGAATAGCTGAGCTTCATAAACAACATGAAGCCCAGCAGCAGGCTTTTAAAGCAGAAACAGATAGAGAATATCAGTTTAAGTTGTCTGAGAAAGACAAACTTGTGGCAGAGAAACAAAGTGAGATACAGCGTCTGAGGTTGCAGGTTGAAGCCGAAGCACAGAAGAAAGATCTTGAAATAGAAAAAGCTTTGAGCCTAAAAGATAGGGAGATTTCTTCTCTTAAAGCTTCGCTTGGGGAGAGCGATAAAGAACGTGAAATAGCAGTTCTTAAACAGCAGCAACAGGCACAGCAATCTTTGAAAGAGAAAGATACGGAAATAGCAGATTTGAAGGCTGAAGCCAGGTTACTTGCATCCAAAGCGGAACTTACAGAAAAAAACATCCGAGACGAGTATGAGGTAAAGTTGAAGTTAGTTAAAGCAGAATCGGATGTGCAACTAAATGGAGTAAAGGAAGATTATGAGGCCAAGCTCAAGATAGCTCAAGAACAGGTAGCCTACTATAAAGAGCTGAAAGCCAGATTGTCTAACAAGATGATAGGGGAGTCCTTAGAAACTCATTGCAGTACAGTATTCAATGGAGAAATGCGTTCCATGTTTCCTAACTCATACTTTGAAAAGGATAACGATGTTTCCGGAGGCTCTAAAGGCGACTTCATCTTTCGCGACTTTGACGACAATACGGAGTATATATCCATTATGTTTGAGATGAAAAATGAAATGGATAATACTGCCACCAGACATAAGAACGAAGAATTCTTCAAAAAGCTTGATGCAGACCGTACTGCAAAGAAGTGTGAATACGCTGTGTTGGTATCTTTGTTAGAGCCTGATAGCGAACTATATAATATGGGTATCGTGGATGTTTCTTATAGGTATCCTAAAATGTTTGTTATACGCCCGCAGTTCTTTAGATCTTTTATTGTACTGCTGACTAATGCCGCAAAGGGTAGCATTGCTTACAAGAAGGAGTTAGTTGCAGTTAGACAGCAGAATATAGATGTCTCCAATTTCGAAAATGAAGTACAGGCTTTTAAGGATGCGTTTGGCCGTAACTATCGTCTGGCTTCAGAAAAATTTAAAACAGCCATAGATGAGATAGATAAATCTATTGCTCACCTGCAGAAGATTAAGGAAGCCTTGCTTGGTTCCGAAAATCAGCTTCGTTTGGCGAATAGCAAGGCAGAAGACCTTTCCATAAAGAAACTTACGCGTAACAATGCCACAATGAAGGCAAAGTTTGAAGAAGCTAAGCAGGTTAAAGATTAGTTTATTCTGAATCTTTATCTTTTACTACTATACCCTTAACTGATTTCCACGCTTTTTTTGCTGTTTCTGCGGCAGAATTTGCTATTCTTTTGGCTTTCTTTGATATGTTTTTAGAGGTAGCCTTTGTTTTCTTTGATACTTTTCCTGCCAAATCGTTTGCATCCTCTTCTGCCTGTTGGCTACTGCGAGTTATCTTGTCTTTAATTTTACGCCCTCTGTCTATAGCTTTCTGACCGGCTCTTGATACCTTATTGCCAATGCCTTCTACAGCATCGCCGATGCTGTTCATTGTGGCATCGAGACTATTTTCTTTATTGTTGAGGGTGGCTAAGACATACTGATTTTCTACGGTGGTTAGGCAAATATGGTTTTTGAGCAAATGTCTTTCTCCGTTTCTTAGGCTTCCCCAATAGCTTGATAAATTTTTCTCTGAATCTTCGATATCTTCTACTGCTGCATTACCATATTGTTCTTCTATCCAGCTCTTTATAACATCGTAGCGAGTTCTTAGCTGAGTTTGATCGGAGTCTGTGGATATCAGTATTTGGGTTACTGTTGCGGTGTCGGACAATACGGTGGCTGAAACCTTTATGCCATTTATCTTGCCATCCAGAGTGGTTGCTTCCATGCCCTCAGATGTGATGTTCTGTGTTGTCTGCCAGCCCTTTTTATTTAGTTTTTTAACAAAGTTGTTGCCGTTTGTGTTCAAAGATATGCCGTCGAAGCGTACATGCTTAATGGTTCTTTGTGCAAATAGAGAATTGCTGGCAAAAAGAATTATTGCTGCGAGTAACAGTATTGCTGTTTTTTTCATAAAATTTAATTTGTGAATTTATACAGTTTAACTACTGCAATTTTTGTGCAGTTTTTTGTTTTTTGCCTACCAGAATCACCAAAAAATATCCCATTAGGGCTGCGGCAAAGGATCCCATCAATACGGCCACCTTTCCCATATTCCTCAGTTGCTCAGTATATTGGGGATGTTCTCCGAACGACAGGGTATCTACAAAAATAGACATTGTGAATCCTATCCCACCAAGACAGGCTACGGCAAACAGCATGGGCCATGTGGCCTTTGCAGGCATGGAGCCTACTTTTGTTTTTACCGCCAGAAAACTTGCCAGCGTAATACCTATTGGTTTTCCGAGCTGCAGGCCGAATATGATACCCATACTTACACTGCCTAACTCCGGACTGAATCTGAAAATATTGAAGTACTCTAAACTTGGTATTGTAACTCCGGCATTGGCGAGAGCAAAAATTGGCATTATGATAAAGTTTACCCACGGACTGAGCGCATGCTCAAGTCTGTAACTCATGCCAATACAGTTTTTGGAAGTTTTGCTTATCTGTCTTAGTATATGCCTTTGCGGACCATTAGGAAAACCACATTCTTCTTCCACACTATCGTAGTCTTTGAGTTTTTTTGCAAAGGTTTCTTTTTTATGATGGTAATATTCTTTGCTGTATCTTGGAGTAAACGGAACAAGGAATGCCATTACAACACCACTCATAGTGGCATGGAGACCGGAATAATAGAACAGTACCCATACTGCTATGGCCGGAATAAAGTAGAACCACGGCCTTTTTTCTCCAAGTTTATTCATCAATAGCAGAAGTAGTATTATGGCAACTGCAATTGCCAGCAATACAAAGTTTATACTACCACCGTAGAAAATAGCTACCACAAGAATAGCCATCAAGTCGTCTGCAATGGCAAGGGCTGTGAGAAAGACTTTCAGCGATAGCGGGACTTTACTGCCAAGTATGGCCAAAATACCTATTGCAAAAGCTATGTCGGTTGCGGTAGGTATGCCCCATCCACTTGCAGCTGCGGTGCCTTTATTAACAGCAATGTAAATCAAGGCCGGTACTATTACTCCCCCTAAGGCTGCAATTACCGGCATTATGGCTTTTTTAGCAGAAGAAAGCTCTCCGTTTGTTACTTCTCTTTTGATTTCGAGGCCCACCGTAAAGAAAAAAATCACCATGAGAATATCGTTGATGAATTTTTCTACGGTCATGCCCTTTGGAAAATAAAAGCCTTCTCCCGAAGGCGAGGTTACTTTTATGGAGAGGTCTGTTTCGAGTATGCTGTGGTATATCTCCTTGGTAAACGGGAGATTGGCAAGAATCATTGCTATAATAACAAATGCTATCAGCACAACTCCCTGTGCCCAAGGTTGTCTGGTGAATTTCTTGCCTCTTGTTTCGAGATTTATTACGCTCTTATTCCATGTATATATCGGTATAAGCTTCATGTCTTATGATTTTCCGATGTTATTTTAAAGAGGAAAAGTATGCAGAAATACGGTTGCAGGCTTCTTTCTTGCCGATGAAATAAATTATATCGGATATGCCCAATCCTTTTGTATTGCCTGTGAAAAAGAGTCTGAGAGTGTTCATTACGGCACCCATTTTCCACTCTTTCTGCTTAATGTAAGATGTGAGCAGTTCTTCTATTTGATGGCAACACAGGCTTTTGTAGGAGTCGGGATTACTGCTGCATTCCAGTTCCGAAGCAGAAAGCTCTTCTGCCCCTCTGTCTTGGAATGTTCTAAAGTTGCTGCCGGACAGGAGTTGTTCAATTTCTCTGGCATGCTCCAGATTTTCCGGCGTGCAGAATTTCTTGACATCGCTCTCGTCGTATGCAGTAGGGGCTATAAACAAGGCTTTGCTTATATTCCAGAACTCGTTGGCAAAGTGCGCCCTTTCTTTTATAAGTTCGCATACTTCTGTAAGGTATCTGTCTGAGAAAGTATCGGATATGCCGGCCGATTCTTCTTGCATGGCCTGGCTTAGCAGTGGGCGGAATTCTTTGGCCAGCAGGGCAGAGGAGCGCTTTCTTAAATACTGCTGATTAAACCACTTGGCTTTATCTGCATTGAACTTTGCTCCAGATTTTACAACTCTTTCCAAACTGAAGACCTCTACAAGTTCTTCTAATGTAAATAGTTCTTGTTCCGTGCCCGGATTCCAGCCCAACAGAGCAAGAAGGTTTACAAAGGCTTCTGGATAATAACCGTCTTCTCTGTAGCCTCGCGAAACTTCTCCCGTTTCTGGGTTAGTCCATTTGAGAGGAAATACAGGGAAACCCAGTCTGTCGCCATCTCTCTTGCTGAGCTTTCCTTTACCGTCTGGCTTGAGCAGTAGGCTTAAATGGGCAAAGCGAGGCATTGAATCTTCCCACCCAAATGCTTTATACAGAAGATAGTGTAGTGGCAGGCTTGGTAGCCATTCTGCGCCTCTGATAACTTCTGTAATTTCCATTAGGTGGTCATCTACTATGTTTGCAAGGTGGTATGTGGGTAATTGATCTGCAGCCTTCCACAGCACCTTGTCGTCTAAGGTATTTGTTTCTACCTCCATTTCTCCGCGTATCAGATCGTTCATTTTTACTGTTTGATTTTCCGGAATCTTGAAGCGGATGGTCCAGGTATCTGTAGTTTCTTTAAGTCTATTAACCTCCTCTGGCAGAAGGGTAAGGGAGTTTTTTAATTTTATCCTAGACTCATAGTTATATATAAAGGTCTGCTTTGCAGCTTCGGCTTCTGCTCTTAGTTTTGCAAGCTCTTCTGCAGAGTCAAAGGCATAGTAGGCATAGCCGTTTTTTACAAGCAGTTCTGCATATTCCCTATACAGGTGCTTGCGCTCACTTTGGCGATATGGTGCGTGAGGATTCTTCTCGCTTTTATTGCTTGCTATGCGGTATGGTTCAGTTTCTATGCCCTCGTCGGGAACAATGCCACACCAAGCTAAAGATTCGAGAATGTATTCCTCTGCTCCCGGAACAAATCGTTGAGAATCGGTATCTTCTATTCTCAAAATAAACTTTCCGCCTCTTTGTTTGGCAAACAGGTAGTTGTATAAAGCAGTTCGTACTCCTCCCATGTGCAACGCCCCTGTAGGACTTGGTGCAAACCTTACTCGTGTTTGTTTAGCCATATTTAATTATTGCTTATGTTTCTTTAATCTTGTGTTTTATACAGATACCTGTTGCTTGGAATAACAGTTTGTCCCTCTGGGGTGCCGGTAATTGAGAAACTGTTGTTTGTGCCCCCGAAATTCCTTTTCTTATCGTTTCTTCTTTCGTATGCCGGTGTTCTTTCCAATTCCAGTATCTGATTGTCGTCGTCTGTAACCAGAATCGGCTTGCTGTTATCTCTGCGTTTCTGTGGAGTGATGTCTTCTTTTAGGAATTCTCCATGCGGTGGATTTGTTTTTTGAGGCGTCTTAAATATATCGCCTGTTATCTGGGGTTGTTCTTGCCCTGGGATAACAACGGGAGTTTTACTGCCGGCAGGCAGGTTCAGCACCTCGAATCCCGTGGCAATTATGGTGATGCTGACCTTATTACCAAGAGAAGGGTCGTACACCAGTCCTCTCTTGAAATTCGTAGGTGAGCCGGTAAAGCTCTTTACGTTTTCAAGGGCCTGGCGTAATTCAGCCATTGTAAAGTTATCGTCGGGGCATGTTACATTCACTAAAACACCTTTGGATGTACTAAGGTCGCAATCGCTCAAAAGAGGCGATTTCAGGGCTTCTTCTACAGCCTTTACAGCCCTGTCTTCTCCTTCTGCCTCTCCAATTCCCATGGTAGCCATGCCGCTGTTTCCCATAACCATTCTTACATCGTTCATATCTACATTAATCTCTCCTTCCGTGGTAACTATCTCAGCGATACTTTTTACAGCTGTAACCAGAACTTCGTTAACCTTTGGGAATGCTTGTCTTGTAGGCAGGTCGGCATACACCTCATAGATTTTCTGATTATCTATGATAAGCAGACTATCTACATATTGCTTGAGATCATGTAAACCATCCATGGCTATATCCATAAAGGCTTTGCCCTCGTCTCTGAAAGGCAACGACACAACACCCACAACCAGTTTGTCGAGAGATTTTGCAATTTCTGCAACTACCGGTGCGGCTCCGGTACCGGTACCGCCTCCGAGACAGGCAGTAACGAAAACCATTTCAATTCTTTCCGGCAATGCCCTTATTATATCCTCTTTACTCGCCAAAGCCGCCTCTCTTCCTCTTCTCGGATTTAGACCTGCCCCTAAACCTTTGGTTACATTGAGTCCTAAGCAGATTTTTTCGTCTATAGGATTGGTTTTCAGTGCCTGTGCATCTGTATTGCAAATTGTGAGGTCTATGCCTTTTAATCCGCTTCTATAGATTTCCTTAGCAACGTTGCTCCCGCCTCCGCCAACTCCAAACACTTTGATAATGGCATTGGATTCAGGAAAATCCACAGGATAATCGTTGAAATTGTCGTCTATATATTCCATAATTTAGGAGAATTTCTATTATACTTGATTGGATTTGCTGTTGAAGAGATTTTCGGTATCGAACAATCCTAAGAGACTGGCTTTAAAACTCTTTCTTTTCCCTTTTTGGGGAGGATTTGTAGTTCCTTTTGACTCAATATTGTTTTGTGCCTGTTGAGCGTCTGATGCACAATTAGGCACAAGAAGCAACTCTTCTTCTGTTTCTGTAGTTTGGTTGCCTATAGCAGAAACTGTTGTTTGCTGGAAACAATTTGTGAGAACAAGATCTTCCTCTTCAATCTTCTGGAACGCATGTATTAGCATTCCTGCTACCGTAGAAGATTTAGCGTCTTTGCACATATCGCATGAAGACGGATCTATGGCAAACGTATTAGGACTTCCAAGCCTTGCCTCATAACCAGTAACAAAATTGGCAAGGTTGGTAAGGTTTTCTATTTTTGAGCCACCTCCTGTAAGTACCATTCCACCACGTATATAGTCTTTATAACCAGATTGTTCTACATGATAACATACTGCTTCCAAAATTTCTTCCATTCTGGCCTGAATAATTCTGGCGAGAACTTTTACAGAAATTTCTTTGCCATTACCGGCTCCCATAACTGCTAATAGTAATTTTTTGTTCGGCTCTGCATAATCTGAGAAGCAGCTTCCGTGATTAACCTTTATCAATTCGGCCTTATCTGCTGTAATATTGAAACCTGCGCAAATATCGTTTGTTATGGAGTTGCCGCCAAACGGAATAATTCCGGCGTATCTTACTACATTGCGCGATATTACGGCTACATCTGTAGTACCTCCTCCTATGTCCACTAAGATAGAGCCGAGCTCCATTTCGTCTTCCGTGAGCACAGATTTGGCAGAAGCTATTGGTTCTAAAATAACATCTAAAACTTCTATTTCCGAGAGCCTTAGAGTACTTTCTATTATTTTCTTGGAGTTCTCTTTTGCCGTAAACAATTTGTAGCGCGCCAAGATATTGCGTCCCTCCATGCCTACAGGCTCGCTAACACTCATGTAGTTATCAACGTTAAAAGACTGTGGTACGGAATAGAAAACTTTAGAACCGTCTTCTACAATAGTGTTGTATGTATTTTTGGTGATTTCATTTATCTCTTTACTGCTGATAAGTTCTGAAAAGTCTTTTCTTTGAACTTGGAAAGGCTCTAACGATACGCACTTAATGTCTTGTCCGGCAATACCTACGAAGGCCTTTTTAATTTTTGCATTAATCTGCGATTCTATACTTGCAAGTGCTTTGTTAAGAGCCATATTTGCAAGTCTGACATTTTCTACGCGTCCTCTTTTAATGCCTTTGGACGCTTCTTCTGCATAGGCTACGATCTTAACCCCTAAGTCGGTTTTCTTACCTACGGCAACGGCAACTTTTGTAGTTCCGAGATCGATGGCAGCAATCAAATCATTCATATCTTTTATCTGTTACTGGTTATTATTGTTAATTTTTAGTGCAAATTATTTGTCCTTTATACTTTAGGTTAACGCACTTGTATTTATCCCAACCCACTTGTGGTACAATGTATTTGTAAAAAGAATAAAGTCTGCTGAACTTATCGTCTATATTATCTAAGCTCCCAAATATAATCCGCTGGTTACCAACTCTTGTAACAAGTTCTACATCTGAAGCTGAATTAAAGAATACTTCTTCTATCTGTGCATTCCAGAAAGGATGCTTCTGCAGATATAGCCCCATTTGCAGTATTTTGCTAATGCAAGACAAACTGTCTTTAACCTCGCTTTGGTCGGTGAGCATCTCTATAGGAATATTCCCC
The DNA here is from genome assembly GCA_900322025.1 of uncultured Bacteroidales bacterium. Lineage (GTDB taxonomy): Bacteria > Bacteroidota > Bacteroidia > Bacteroidales > UBA932 > Egerieousia. The sequence goes on from ONYJ01000068.1 coordinate 9,958, forward strand.
GTAAAAATAGGCACATAAGACGGGTTGTTTTTAACAAGCGGAAATATGTATGCTGTTTCGTCAACATAGAAGCCTCCGTGATCTATTTCTATCCTCAATATAGGTTTTCTCTGTAGTATTTCTATGTACATAGTTCCGTCTCTTGTTATAAAGGCCTGACTTTCTTTAACAACGCTTCTGTGATTAAGCAGGGCTTCTATTTGCGACAGATTAATGCTGTCTATTCTCTTTCCTATAACGCTTCCGCAGAAATGATCTATAATATCTGTTATTTCTTTTTTGGTTATAAACTTATTTGTGGAGCTGTCTAACAGGCTTACATTTACATGCTTACAAACTAAAGCCGGCTTTTCTTTGGCAAAGAGTTCTCCTGCAAAATAGAAATAGGCAACCGCTGCAGCAGTAAGTGCAGTGTAGAGTAGGGTGCCTAATATAATTTTCCAGGTTTTGCTCATAGTTATCTGCTCTCTTTTATTATTTGTGAAATGGTTTCTACATATCTGTCTATATTGCCGGCACCGAATGTAACAAGAAGATCTATTTCTTTCTTTCTTATTTTCTCTTCGATTAACTGTGGTAGCTCCTCTTTGGTTATCAGTGTTTTATCTGTATGGTTCAGTTTGTTGAATATTATCTCTGAGGTAACTCCTTCAATTGGGAGTTCTCTTGCAGGATAAATATCTAACAAGATTATGCTGTCTGCCAGGTCTAATGCTTGGGCAAATTCTGCCGCCAAATCTCTTGTGCGTGTATAGAGATGAGGTTGAAATACAGCAGTAATCTTTCTTAGTGGGAAGGATTCTCTCAGAGAAGATATGGTAGTGCTGATTTCTTGTGGATGATGGGCGTAATCGTCTATGTAAACTATAGTGGGAGTATTGATTTGCACATCCATTCTTCTTTGAACACCCTCGAAAGAAGCGAGGGCTTGTTTGAGCTGAAGCTCAGAAACTCCAGACAACAAGGCCACTGCAGATGCAGCAATGGCGTTCTCTATGTTCACCCATCCCGGTATGCCGAGGGTACAGTTTTCTATTCTTCCGCTACCTCCTGATATTGCAGCCGGATAGCAGATGGTAAAGCTGAACAACCCCGTTTCCTTGCCTTCTTTTTTAACAGGCTTTATGTCTGCGGCATAAAAATCTGCCGCATCTTTACTGTCGAGATTATAGGCATAACTCATAACTTTAGCCGCTACCTTTGAAGTGTCTAAAACAGTACCTTTCTTAACTATTAGGAAACCGTCTTTATCTGTTTGGCTTGCAAACTGAACATAGGCCTCTCTCATTGCCTCTACTGTGCCATAAATATCTAAATGGTCTGCATCTGTGGCCGTTACAACTGCAATATGTGGAAACAGTTGATGGAAGGAGCGGTCGAATTCATCTGCTTCTGCAACAATTATGTTATTATCAGACAGAATTAGATTACTGTTGTAATTTTTTGAAATGCCGCCAAGAAAAGCGTTGCAACCTATGCCGCTGCTGTGCATTATATGTGCGAGCAATGTGCTTGTAGTTGTTTTGCCATGGCTGCCGCTGATGGCTAAACAGGTTTTACCTTCTGCAATATATCCAAGGGCTTTGCTTCTCTTCAAAACCTTGTATCCTAATTTATTAGCGTCTTGCAGCTCTTTTAGGTCGGCAGGTATGGCCGGAGTATAAATTATGAGGGTGTTGTTGATATCCTTAGGGAGCATTTCCGGCCTGTCTTCGTAATGTATGTCGATACCTTCTTGTTGCAGTTGAAGAGTGAGATTGCTTTGTGTGCGGTCGTATCCGGAAACATTACACCCTTTGCTCTTGTAGTAACGCGCGAGAGCACTCATGCCAATGCCTCCTATCCCTATAAAATATACATTTTTAGGTTCCTCTTTCTGAGGCTGTTTGGTAGTGCGGTTCCATAGTTTTAAGCATTCATCGGCGATATGCTTGGCAGCATCGGGTTTGGCCAGCAGGAGAATGTTGTCTTCTAACAGACTTCTTTTACCGGCATCTGCTATCAGATTCTTTACAACTTCCATGAGTTTCTCTTCTGCCTGCGCATCTTTGACTATCATAGCCGCTCCTTTGTTTACAAGAGCCATGGCGTTATGTGTCTGATGATCTTCTGCCACATTTGGCGATGGTACAAAAACGGTGCACTTTCCGGCAATGCAAAGTTCTGATATAGTGCCGGCTCCAGCCCTGCTCACAACTACATCTGCAGCTGCATAGGCAAGATCCATTCTGCCGATAAAATCTGTGCAATAGACATTTTTGCAAGGGTGAGCCTGCAAAAATTCTTCTATTTCTCTCTTATATATTTTTCCGCATTGCCATATTACCTGAAAGCTGTTTATTTTATTTTCCAGTATGGCCTTTTTCATACAGTTATTCAGGGTGCGGCATCCAAGGCTTCCTCCTACAACAAATACAGTCTTTTTGGCGGAGTCCAGATTATAGAACTTGATACCTTCTTCTCTTAGCTGCGGTGTGCATCTGACAATTTCCTTGCGGATAGGATTGCCTGTTATAAGTATTTTGTTCTTAGGAAAGAATCTCTCCATATTGTCGTATGCTACGCATATTTTTGTGGCTTTGGAGGCATTCTTTCTGTTTACAATTCCGGCAAATGAATTTTGTTCTTGTAGCAGAACGGGCACATTCATTGCTGCTGCAGCGGCAACCAAAGCGGCTGAGGCATATCCTCCAACGCCTACTACAAAATCCGGCTTGAATTCTGTTACAATATTTTTGGCTTGTTTACGGCATTTTAGGTAGTCTAATGCTACCGATATGTTTTTTGGTGAATAGAGGGGCCTGTGTAATCCTCTTGCGGGTATTCCCTTGATAGGGTAGCCGGCCGCAGGTACTTTTTCCATTTCCATTTTTCCGCTTGCTCCTACAAATAGTATTTGTGCATCTGCCACCTGTTCTTTAATGGCATTTGCTATGGAGATGGCCGGAAATATATGACCTCCGGTTCCGCCGCCGCTAATTATTACCCTCAAACTGCTATTATTTTGATTCGATGTTTTCATTATTATTTGTCTCATTATCAAGAATCATTGTAGCTGCATTCTCTTTTGTTCTCGAAATTGAAAGTATTATTCCAAATGCAACGCTTATAAATACAAATGAGGTGCCTCCAAGGCTTATGAGAGGCAGGGTGTGGCCGGTTACCGGCAGTATGCCTACATTAACCAGTATGTGTAACATGGCCTGTACTATTATTACGGCTCCTAATCCTCCAACTGTAACAGCCGAGAATACTGTGCGGCAATCTTTTACTATTAGTATGCATCTGTAGAATAGCCATACATACAGCATCATTACTACAAGGCTGCCCACCAATCCGTATTCCTCTACTATAATGGCGTATATATAGTCTGAATAGGGGTGCGGAATTATATATCGCTGAGTACTTTTTCCAGGCCCTTTGCCTATGATGCGCCCTTCTTTTACGGCAATCTGAGCCATGTCTGCCTGCAAAGTCTCGTCTGCTATTCTTTGTTGTTCGAGCTTGCTGAGCTTACTTATGTCTGCTTTCTCTGTTTCCTTAAAAAATCTGTTAAACCTTTCTATGGCAGTATCCATTCTTGGGAAAACTCCTCTGTTGTTTGAAGTCAGCGGCTTTGATACTACATGGATTAGTATCAGCAATATAACTCCTGCTATGCCGAGCCCTGCAGTTTTTAGCAGATAAGACTGTTTAATGCCGGCGATAAACAGAACTATAAAGCAGATGAGGGCCATGTACAGAGCAGAAGAAACACTGCCAAAAAGAATCAGAACGCAGCAAAGTCCAATAGGGCCGATAATCTTTATCAGGAAGCTTTTGTAGGTATCTATTTTCATAACTTCCAGAGCTCTTGCAAGGTATAGAACAATGGTTATCTTGGCTATTTCTGCCGGTTGGAATTGTATGCCGAGTATTGTTATCCATCTCTGAGCTTCATTTCTTTGCTCGCCTGCAAACTGAGTTATTAAGAGTAAGACAATGCTTGCAATCAGGGTGAAAAAAGCCCACGACCTCCACCATCTTGGAGGTATTTTGTAACAGATGAAAAGAAATACGAT
>ONYJ01000023.1 GCA_900322025.1 uncultured Bacteroidales bacterium
AGATTCAGATTTTCAGCTCCATCAACCCTGGCTCCGCCACTTACGGTAAAGCCGGTGGCAAATGTCTTTCTTGGAACAACAAAGCCTGGAGGACAAGGGTCGTAAATAGTCTTTACGGGTATGGTAGTTGGTGCTGCATCGCCTATCAGATGGTTGGTTGCAAACCATAGGTTGTATGGGTGGCTACCACCTTTAATCCAGTCGTTAACATTCCCTGTCCTACAAACATCGTGAGGATTTTTGATAGAGAAGCCTATACCTTCTGTTCTATAGTCAATATGTGTATCGTGCAGAGTGCTGTTTGCATTGGTTGCACCATCAGAGGCACGGGTTGATGTAACTTTTCCATTTATCTTATAATTTCCCGGTGAATGCCAGACTTTATTTGAATTGTTATAAATATTAAGAGCCTCTTCATTACCGCAAGACGGCAACAGTGGATCCTTTCTGCCCCATTGGTAATATGGAGCATTATCTTCTCGCATTACCGGACGATTAATCTTAATGGTCTGTGGGGCAGACTCACCTGTGCCTGGAGCTTTGTCTTGGCTTAGACGCACATGAAAACTGCCGTTGTCATTATTGCCATCGCGATTAAAGCCCAAAGGAACATTCAGCATTTGAGTTATCTCAGAGTTATAGTTGGTCCAATTGCTCAATTCAAACTCTTCTGCAGAGACCCAAATATGATAGCTCCAAATAATAGTTTTGTCTCCAGTTTTTTTTCTGATTACCAACACTGCATTACCCTCCTGAAGAGTGCTGGTGCTAAAAGTTATATAAGGAACAACTGTGGCTCCTTCTATTCCAAAGCTGACAGGGGCGGTATTTAATTTCAAAGAGCCGAGATTGATGAATGCATTTGATGCGGAAACATCTTCCCAAAGCACGGCCACCTCATAATCATTTATAAAGGCTTGTGCCGCCTGATCTCCGGTCATAGAGCCATCCTTGCTCTTGATTATATCGTAGTGTATCCAAGGATCTACAATACCCTCATCTGCATAGTTTTGGAAAGGAGTCAGAAACAAAGCCTCCCCCGCACCGTCGGGTCTTGTCGGAGCGTAGGCAACAGTATTATAGTATGGTGCAGACGGTTCTCTGGTATAATCCAATCCATTACCATAAACTATTGGTATTGCGTAGCTGCCAGGGTGGCGAATAACATAGCAGTTGGCTGTTTTTGGTTGTGTTGCCTGCCTGAAATTGTCTGCAACAAAATCGTAGAGAGCGAGGTTTGCAAAATCCCCATCCGCAGTGGTAACCTTTGCATTTCCAAAGCCTGGTAAAGAAGATACATTTGGTCTTGATCTCAAAATGTCTTTGCGAATCTCGCGGCAGTCACGAAGGGCCAATATTTTCAGTTGTCCCGTATAACCATCCTTGGTGCTGTTTTCTTGGAGTATTAGCGGATTTGTCTGGAACAAACTTTTCAGTTCTTGAGGAATGGACGGGTCGTCTAAAGAGTAGAATGTAACGCCATCCAAGCTGAATTTAGCAGAAACCGGATATGGGGTTTTAGTATCCCCTTTATCCACTGTCCTATATGAAGTAATGTTTATTGGAATGGTAGCGGCTCTCGGATCTGTCAATGTAATGTCTTGAGAAGAGGCCACTCCTAAATGGTAGTCCCATTCTCCAGGAACAGTGATATTGGAGATTACAAGCTTTTTGTATTTGGGTAATTTTATAAATGAGCCGCTTTTTTTTAAAGCCAAAATACGGGTAGCCGGTGTTCCGTTTATCAACATATCCAATTCCACAGTAAGTTCGCCAATCTCTACCGGTCGGGTCAGGAAAGTGAATTTCAAAGGTTTTCCGCCCGTGAACTTTTCCAACTCAGGGTAGAACTCCGTATTATCCTTTTCAAATTTTAGTGTAATTGACTTTTCTGTCACGATAGTTCCGCTTTCATCTACAATTTCGCTCCAAGGCCTGCCTGAAGCAGATGTGAAATGAACTTTTGTGGCACTGCCCGGGCCACTCATAGCGATAGGTACATTTGCTGTAATTTTTGCACTTTTAACTATCAGTGCGTTTGATTCCTGATTGTCCGGTTTAACCAGATAAAACTCAATCGCATTAAAATCCGGATGATAATCAATCTGCAACTTATCCATTGGAACAGAGCTTTTTGCAACAGCTTTTGCCGCAAGCATATATGCATAGCTCATATTTGGCATATATGAATTCTTTTCGGTGTCTTCTGTATCAAAGGTACAAGTTTGCTCATTAGGAAAATAGGTGTATCTTCCTGCAATTTTGGTATCTGACTCGCTTTCAAGAATCCAGTTGGCGTTGCTGACTCCCTTGTCGGCAAGAGATGGGTAAACAGATACAAAACTGTTATCTACACCGCTTACCCAATGTAGAGGATTGGCGGAGATACAGCTCACAGTACCCTTACTTCTTGTTTTACTGCCATCTTCATACCTTACTGAAGTAACCTTATAGTCTGCTACAGAAGTGGCTGAGTGTTTTTGGAAAATAGACAGCTTGTCTTTTTCCACCCAATCTATACGCTCTGTGCCGGTTTTAGGGTCGCTGGTGGAGACATATAGTGTAAAACCGCTATAACGGGTATCAGAAGAAATATAAGTAGTGTCTTTTAATAACTGACTTTCTGTGTCCTCCTGTTCTCCAGTGAGAAAATCGTACAGAATCTCAAATCTCTGCTCAGGAGAAGATTCGCCGGAAACAGATTTTGTGGTGGCAGAATTTCCGCTGCTCGCTATGCTGAAACGCACCTGTTTGGCACCTATCTTGCCATTTCCTTCATCCTCTCGTGTGCAAGACAGTGAGAGTAAAAGCAACATAGGGCAAAGCAATAAGAGTATTTTTTTCATATTCATATTCGTATTGCATTGTTTCTCATTGGTTGAACTAATCTGATTGAAAAAATGTGCAAAAAAAATGCACACGCTTCTTATTACTAGTAATTAATAGCATCCAAACAATTAAATACCATTTGTATATGAACGGCAAAGGTACAACAAAGTGCATAGAAAAGCAAAAATGATCCAAACTGGACAGGCGGTAGAGTCAAGAAGCAAGTGCAAAATCAATAATGTCTTTTAAAAAATTCTTTTTGGGGTGTGGAAAAACCAAGTTTTTCCCTTTATATTCTGTTGAGTTTCAGTTGAAAGCTATGTACATAATCCTCAGAAAGAGAGTTGAGAAGTCAGTTCCTTTAGGTATGTACGATCTAACCAGCATATTTATGTTTTCTATAGCTCCTTTTTGCCATGCGGAATAAGGATCTGTAAAATATATAGTCGTTCCTAAAAATTTGGCTATATCCTTGTGTTTAGAGAATTCTCGTCCATTGTCTGTCGTTATTGACTTTATATGCCCCCTATAGGGCATCAGCAAGTGCTTTTCCGGCCTG
>ONYJ01000202.1 GCA_900322025.1 uncultured Bacteroidales bacterium
ACTCACAAGATGCGGTATCCAAGTAGAGAAGGTGGCAGTTATGGGCAATTACACAGAAGAAGGGCTGTTTGTACCCTCCTCTCACTCGGTGCTAATTAAGGCAGATTCTGCACTAACTACAGAAGAAGATGCTCAAAAAATTATTGATACAGGAGATATGGTAATTCTGCCGGGAGGCTTTCCGGGCTACGAGAATCTTGCAGCAAACAAGTTGGTTGGCAAGATTTTAGAAGGATATAGCAAAGCCGGTAAGTTTATAGCCGCTATCTGTGGAGCTCCCACTGCACTTGCTGCTTTTGATATTGCCAAAGGCAGCAGAATCACTTGCCACAGTTCTGTGGTAAAGAAGGTAACAGAAGAACATAACGGAAACAAAGCCTATCTCTACACAGGAAATGCTGTAGAAACAGATGGCAAGCTTATAACTGGCAAAGGTGCCGGTGTATGCTTGGAATTTGCCTTCTCGTGCGCTGCCGCACTTACAGACGGTAGTATTATATCAGATATCAAAAAGAAAATGGAAATTTAAACAGACAATTTATTCAGCACCGGATTGCTATAGACCTTTAGATAGAGGTTCATTAAAGGAAGTAAATTATCGGTCCACCTCGATAGCGTAGCGTGCATTGTATCTGCAAAGAGCTTGTATTCTTCGCTCGTATATTTATCGGTAAACTTAAATGTATTATACAGCATATCGTAGGCTATATAATTAGTATTAAACAATTTATAGCCCTCATAAATTCTTGCGTCTATTACAGAAGCCATATATGCAAGGGCTTCGTTTCTGTCCATAGAGTCTGCCACCTGCAGTTCTTCCTGTGATATAGGTTTGCAGATTTGAATGTGTACCTTACCCTTAGGAGAAAGTATGCCCTCCATTATACTCCTTAAATCTTCTCCTTTTTCTTTGATATACGGATGGTCTTGCGTAAGAAACAACTCTCTCACTTTCTGAGTAATACATGTTTCTTTTTCGTACGAAACCGCCATAGGCACTATGTTGAGTGTAGAAAAATTCTCGCTAAGTTTTCTCCCTCCCGACAGAGAGAACATTTTAAGTACGGTATGGCTGGTTTTATCGTTACCATCCTTGGTTCTTCCGTTGCGTTGCGCTATCCAAACAGAAGTATTTCTCTGATTTACAACATATCTTATGTAACTTGAGAGTTGTAGCGAGGTGCGATAAAAGTCTTTGGAAGAGCCGCTTCTTACAACCTTAAACATACGATTGGCCTTACCTATATCAGATATTATGCCGGGTTGCATTAAATTATCGCCAAAGGTAATTTCGGAACAGTCTAACCCACTGTTATATAAAGCTATCTGTAATAAGGCTGCATCTAAAAGAATATCTCTGTGATTAGATACAAAAAGATAACCCGTACCTTTTTTGAGATTTTCAAAACCACTGTATGTAAAACTATCTGTTGTTTTGCTGATTATAGAATTTATAGCATCAAACATAAAGCCTATCTGAAACTGACTCACGGTTTTATAAGAAGCAAACTCCTGTATTCTGCTCTCAATATTTTTACCACCATATATGTACTCGATTATCTGAGGGAATACCGCATCTGCGGCAATTCTCTGCATTGCCGCCGGTATTTCATCGTCTCTAAACGGGCGAATATCGTCCCACTGGTCTGATAAATCTTTTGGGCTCAAAGTTTTGATATCCATATCTTATTCAAAAAACATTATTATTCAACCAGTCTATAAATCTATCGGGCCACCCATAAGCACCGGAAGTATTATTTGGCCTCACTCCAAAGCCATGCCCCCCTTTTTGGTGAATTTCTACCTTGCAATTTACACCCTTATTTTCTAATTGTGAAGCAAAAATTAAAGAACCTTCTATTTTTACTGTAGAATCGTCTTTGCAGTGGAGCAGAAATATGGGAGGCATATCGGGAGTAACTTTATCTTCTATGGATAGTTTCTCTATCAGTTCCACATTTCCTCTGAGAAGATGTTTTCTGGAAGCCTTATGCGCATAAGGTTCTTTCATAGTAACCACCGGATATATCATGGCTGCAAAAGCCGGACGATAGTTTGTATTGTCTTCTATAGCGGCACAGCCGGACAAATGCCCTCCGGCTGAAAAGCCTACAGTTCCTATTTTAGTGGTATCTATACTCAGGCGCTCGGCATTTTCTTTCAAATAATCCATTGCCTTTCTGTAATCTTCTATCTGGTGCGGATAATGTGCCCCATAAAAGCCCATACGATATCGTAATACAACAGATACTATACCTTTTGAAGCAAAGTATTTGGCAACATCGTGTCCCTCTGAATTTATTGCCAAGTATGTATAGCTACCACCGG
>ONYJ01000127.1 GCA_900322025.1 uncultured Bacteroidales bacterium
AAAAAGCCGATATTTGCGCCGCAAAGATAAACATATTTCTCAGAAAAACAAGTCCTATACGCTCTTAGCCCCCATCTCGGGCAGGGGGCCAGCAGCAAAAACGGCTGAAAACGCTCCTGGTCCCCACCTCCAACAGGGGGCCAGCAGCAAAAACGGCTGAAAATGCTCCCGGTCCCCACCTATGACCGGGGGTTAGCAGCACTGCAAGGAAATATAAACTGTAATGTTCTCTTCAAATATCTCTGATTCATTCCAAAGACAACTGCTCTACCACCCAGTCAACGGCAGCGGCGGCAGGGCCGTCTGGCTCCAAGAGTTTGGCATTGTTATAGGCCTCGAGAGCATCGCGATAAAGTTGCTGCCGACTGTAAAGATTGCCCAAAAGATACCATGCGTATGCATTGTTGGGTTCTTTGTGCAGAAGATTCAATAAAAGGCTTCTAGCTTCGGTATTCCTGCCTTCACGCATAAGAGCCTCTATCTCTACAGCAGAAATAATCTGCAACAATATCTTGTTCTTGTCGGCCAAAATAATTTTCTGTAGCAGGATGAGTACTAAACAATGCCCTGGAAGCCCATAAAAGCCAAGGCCAGCAGACCTGCGGTTATAAGAGCTATAGGAGTTCCTCTAAATGCCTTGGGCACATTGCTGAGTGCTAACTGCTCTCTCATGCCGGCAAATAATATTATAGCCACTCCAAAGCCTACTGCTAAGCTCATTGCATATACAACACTTTCTCCTAAGTTCATCATGTGAGGTTCACCTCCAAAAGAGAATTGTTTTGTAACCACTATAAGCGCAGCTCCTAAAACAGCACAGTTGGTTGTTATGAGTGGTAGAAAGATACCGAGTGCCTGATACAGAGTTGGATTGATTTTCTTTAATATAATTTCTACCATCTGAACCAAGGCCGCTATAACGAGTATAAAAACTATGGTTTGCATGAAGGTAATATCTATCTTCTCTCCAAACCACGTATTTACAAGCACATAATTCTGAATGAGGTATGTAACAAGAGTGGCAAGCCCCATTACCAGCACTAAAGCCAGAGACATTCCTATTGCCGTGGATATTTTTTTGGAGACTCCAAAAAACGGACATATTCCCAAGAACTGGCTGAGTACTACATTGTTTACGAATACTGCCGATATTATAATTATCAAATATTCCATAATCTGTCTAATTGCTTTTTTATTCTAACTGCAAGCTTGTTTTACAATTTTTGTCTCCGATGATTTATGCTCTCTTTTTCCGATCTTTAAGTTTATTGAACAAAACCATGAGATAGCCCAGCACGATAAAAGCTCCCGGGGCCAAAACAAATACCAGCATACCATCTGCAGAAGAGAACTTGTTGTCGAATACAGAAAGATTTCCAAGCACCTCTCTAACAAGTCCTATACAAGTTAAGGCCAAAGTAAAGCCTATGCCTATGCCTATGCCGTCTAAGCCGCTCTCCAATACCGAATGTTTGCTGGCAAAAGCCTCTGCCCTACCAAGAACTACACAGTTTACAACTATCAACGGTATAAATATACCGAGGGTCTCATATAAACCGGGCGTAAATGCCTGCATCACAAACTGTACTACAGTTACAAAGGCCGCTATAACCACTATGTAACAAGGTATTCTCACCTTACTGGGAATAACCGGAGCAAGCATGGAAATAACCATATTTGAACAAAGCAGAACTGCTGTGGTGGCCAATCCCATTCCCATACCGTTTACGGCAGAAGTTGTTGTGGCAAGCGTAGGACACATTCCCAACACTAAAACAAAAATAGGATTGTTCTTTATGATACCATCTATCAGATATTTGAACTTGCTCATAAACTAATTGTTTTCTGGGTTAATATTGTTGAATACATTGGCAGCTATTTCCATTGCATCGCAGAAGGCTCTCGATGTTATTGTAGATGCAGTAATGGCATCAAAATCTCCCCCGTCTTTTTTAACGTTAAGATTTACGCTTCCATCTGTAAGATTTTTGCCCTGCCACTGAGTAATAAAACTGCTCTGCTTATCTGTAATTTTTGCTCCCAAGCCGGGAGTTTCGGCATGAGAAATTACAGAGGTGTTGTACACCTTGCCGTCTGGTTCAAAGCCTACCATTATGGTAAATGCACCACCAAAACCTTTTGTGGTAGTGCTTTCTACAGCGTAGCCCACTATGCCGCCATCTTTCTTTGCCACATATACCTTATTTGTTTCGGATGGTTTACTTGCATCTGCTGCCACATAAAGTATTTCTTCCGAAGGGTTATTATCAAAAGAAGGTACCACTTCTTCTATAGCCTTATTGGTCTTGGCCAAATTAGCCGCAGCTATAGGGTCTTTAGTAACCGCATAAACTACTGCTACAGCGGCAGATGCACCCAAGCATACCAGCATGAGCACAACTACCATATTCCTTAATGATGATTTTATTGCCATTATTTTTTCTGCGCCTCCACCGCAAATCTCTTAGGTTGAATTCTGTTCAAAAGTGGAACCGTTGCGTTCATAATGAGTATCGCAAAAGACACTCCTTCCGGATATGCCCCAAAAGCTCTTATGAGCACGGTTATTACGCCTATACCTACACCGAATATAATCTGACCCTTTGTGGTCATAGGAGAAGTTACATAGTCTGTGGCCATAAAGAAGGCTCCCAGAATAACACCTCCGCCCAACACATTAAACACCGGATCTGTAAATTTAGCTGAGTCTGTAAGCCAGAGTATTCCGGCAAATACAAATACTGTAATCAAGACACTTAAAGATATCCACGGCTTTATAACTCTCCTGAATAACAAATATATAAAGCCTAAAAGCAAGGCTACCGCAGAAAGTTCTCCGGCACTTCCGCCCATACTGGCAAACAATAACTGAGTATAAGAAAGCCCCGGCAATTCCATTACCTGCTGAACCGATACTCCCTGTGCAAGCTGCTCTTTAACAAAACTAAGAGGTGTGGCTCCCGAAGTAGCATCTAAAGAACCTCTTACAAAACTTTCTGTACCAAAGATATAGCCGGTTTCCGGAGCATGAAAGGCAGTACCCGTCATAAGCACCGGAAAAGACACCAACAACACCACTCTGGCCACTAAGGCAGGATTGAAAAGATTCTGCCCAAGACCTCCAAAAGTCATTTTTGCTATGCCTATGGCCACAAAAGCTCCTATAAGTATAAGCCACCAAGGAGAACATACCGGCAGATTAAGGGCTAACAGCACACCTGTTACTATAGCCGACATATCGCCCACGGTACTTTTACCCTTTAACAGAAACTTCTGTATCAGATACTCAAATATTACGCAGGAAAGTACGCTAACGCATACCAGATGTATTGCACTCAGTCCAAAAAAGTAAATAGAAACCAACACAGCCGGCAGCAATGCTATTACCACATCGCCCATAAGCTTTCGGGTGCTTTCCTTTCCATGCACATGAGGTGAAGGAGATACAATCAATGTATTCATTTGTTTTTACAATTTTAGTTCATTTTGTCTTTGCTCATCCGGCTCTTTACTTACTGGCGCGGCTTCTCATAATTTTCATTACCGTGGCCTTGCTCTGCCTGATAGTGTCTAACAGTGGGATATAGGCAGGGCATGTAAATTGGCAGCAGCCACACTCTATGCAGTCGTAAACATGATGAGCCTCCAGTTCTTCTGTCATTGCGGCTCTGCCGAGCTTATTAAGGAGATAAGGTTCCAAGCCCATTGGACAAGCTTCTACGCACTTGCCACAACGTATGCAGTTACTTTCAGGTTGTCTTTTGGTTTGGGCTTCTGTAAGAAACAGAATAGATGATGTTCCTTTTAGAGTTGGAGCGTCTGTATTAGCTACAGCCTTTCCCATCATAGGTCCGCCACTTATTATTTTTGCAGCATCTTCCGGAACTCCGCCGCAATAATCCATAATAAAACTCAAAGGAGTTCCTACTCTGTGAACAAAGTTACGCTGCTGCTTGCTGCAGTCTCCTGTAACTGTCATAATATCCTCAAACAGAGGCTTGTTCTTCTGCACTGCCTCATAAACGGCAAAGGCAGTTCCAACATTCTGAACAACGGCTCCCGTATCTACAGGCAAGCCCTGAGAAGGCACCTTTTTACCTATAACCGCATCTATCAGCTGTTTTTCTCCTCCTTGTGGATACTTTTTCTTTAGCGTAACAACCTCTATTCCACGATAATTCGCTGCAAGAGAAGACAGCTTTTTTATAGCCTCAGGCTTGTTCTCTTCTATACCTATATAGCACTTGTTTACACCGAGAGCCTTCATAAGGATTGTTCCGCCTATGAGAACCTGCTCCGGCATTTCTATCATAACACGATAGTCTGAAGTAAGATAAGGCTCGCACTCCGCTCCGTTTATTATAACACAAGTAGGCTTTACGGTAGGAGGAGGAGATAACTTAACATTTGTAGGGAAGGTTGCTCCTCCGAGCCCCACAACTCCACACTCTTTAATCCTCTCTATTATCTGCTTCTGATCCAATACTATATCCCTATTTATAGTGTCTGTTCTGTCTATAGTTTCGAGCCACTCATCTCCCTCCACCTCTATAACAACCGTATTTACAGGTCTTTTAGAGAGGTCGTTTATCATTCCCACAGATTTAACAGTTCCACTCACAGAAGAATGAACAGGAGCAGATACAAAACCGGTAGGAGTACCTATAACCTGCCCTACCTTAACTTTATCGCCTGGAGCCACACAAGGCACAGCAGGTGCTCCAAGATGTTGTATCATAGAAATATAGACCGTCTTAGGAACCGGAAGTTTTTCTATTTGTGCGTTCTGAGATATTTTTTTGTCTGCCGGATGAACGCCACCCATTCTGAATGTTCTCATAACTCTATTGCTTTTGAACCGGAATCTCAACTTTTTTCTCCTCTTTTGGCGCAGGAACTGCCTGCTTTGCAGCTTCGGAGGCCGAAGCTGACGCGGTTGCCGAGGCCGGTGCCCCTGCTGCCGGTTTTACTGCTGCCGGACGAGGCGGAAAGTTAACCTCGTGTATTGCTCCTGTTGGGCAAACAGCCACACACTTACGGCACATACGGCATTTTGTATAATCTATGTAGGCCAGATTGGTTTCTACGGTAATTGCCTCAAATGCACACTCTTTTGCGCACTTTCCGCAACCAATGCAGGCTACAAGGCAACCCTTTCTGGCAACTGCACCTTTTTCCTTATTGCGGCACGCCACATAAATTCGCCTGTCTTTAGGCCCTTTGTTTCTAAGTTCCAGAAGTAGCTTAGGGCAGGCCTTTACACAAGCTCCGCAAGCAGTACATTTATCCTGATCTACCTCTGGAAGACCGGTTTGCCGATTAACCTTAATGGCATCAAACTGGCAGACCGCCTCGCAATCTCCCTTTCCCAAACAACCAAAAAGGCAATCTGTTTCTCCGCCATATAAAGAAGCTATTGCCGCACAAGAAGATATGCCATCATAAACATTGGTTTTCTTTCTGTTGCTGCATGAGCCGGAACACCTCAATACCGCAATCTGAGGGGCTTTGTCTTCTATGGTTTGCCCTAACGCTTGGGCTACAGCCTGCATTACGGCATTGCCGCCCACCGGGCAGAATAGGCCTGTTAAACCTTCTTTAACGGCCGCTTCTGCAAAAGCCCTGCAACCAGCTTTTCCGCAACCTCCGCAGTTTGCTCCGGGTAATAAGGCCTCCACCGTATCTATTCTGGGGTCTTCTTCTACTTTAAATTTCTGAGCAATAATGTAGAGTACAATTGCCAACAACAATCCCAAAACCGATAGTGTAGCAATAGTAAAGATAATTGTATTCATTTAGAATCTGTTTTAATTGCTTTATCCGATTTGCCATAAAATCTGTTTCAAACGCAGTAAAACAGATTCTCGGTCGTATAATTATTAGTTGTCTATTCTTTTAAGGAGGATATAGTAAAATAAAACTGCTTGCCTATTCTGTTTTTTAAGAGGTACAGAACAAAAAAATACATAACAACTGCACCCAGTACAGACAAGCCGGTTACCAGTTCACTAACTCCTAAGCGTTGCAAATATAACAAAAACGTTACTAAAATAACAGCAGGTATTGCGTAAACCAACCAAACTGCCCGCATTCCTAAAGATTCTTCCAGATTAACGCTAACCTTGTCTCCTACATTAAACTCCCCTGTTTGGGTAGCTTTAACTTCTATCTCCTTTTCTGCCATATCTGAGGCGGAACACAATCCCTTTGCATGGCAAGAGGCACAGGCACTCTTAGACACTATGGAAACCCTATAACCCTGATGCGTTACGGCTGTAACAACTCCTTCATGACCTATAATGCCTTTTTTCATATTCTAAATAAAGTAGCCTAAGTTACCTAATTTTAGATGTTATTGGATACTTCTGCCCCTCCATAGCAGATAGCCTGCCCTGCACCTTACCCACTAATATTGGAGACTCAAAGAACAGAGGCACTTTGTTCTGATCGTCTGAAATCCATATAGACATATCTTCTTTGCCATCGAATATATTTCCTGCCACCACCTTTACATTAAATTTTAGAGTTTTGTATGTACCCATACCCGGAACCTTTTTATTTTCCTGACCTCTGTATGTAAAATATATGTGATATATCTCTTTGTCTATAACAAATTCCAAAGGCACTTTCTTGTCTTTCATAGACTCTGTAAAATCCAGCGTACGGCAATGAAAAAACAAGGTGAGCAAGTCCATTGTTTTGGCTGTACCGTTGAGTAAAGTATCAACAGGTGGACGATCGTACTTTTGAGTAGTGCTCTTTATTGTATGGTTCTTATTGAATGTAAGTGTGTTCTTCATTCTATAACGCCCTTCGGCAGCCTCTCTGTAAAATCTTGAAGGGCGGAATGTTGCATCGGAGAAAGAAGCTTCAAATCTTTCTCTCACCTTAAAAAACATATCGTAGAACTTATATGTCTTACCCACAACAAGTACATCGTACTGGCTACCGGAATGAGTCAATGTCATAGTTGCTGTGCCCACATCCGTAACCACACCTCCCCATGTATAGTTGAGTATAAAGTCTAACTTCTCTCCGCTTTCAAAAGGATAGCTGTTTATCTTCTGAGCCCTCAGAAAGGTAACCGGCAATATCATCAGCACAAGCTGAATAATAAAATACTTTTTCATACAATGTCGGACTTTTATGTTACTCTAAATATCGGAACTATATTCGTCTTCTTCTGTTATCTGAAAGCTGTCTGGACTATAGGTATTTATCTTAGATTGAAAAGACATTGCAGAAGACGGCAACTGAGTATTGGCCGTATTAACATCTGTAAACTTCATCTGTGATTTTATAAACCTAAGTTCAACCTCTCCGGTAGGCCCGTTACGATGCTTTGCTATAATCAGGTCTGTAAGCCCCTCGCTCACACTAATATCTTCCAAACCATAGTATTCCGGACGATGCAGGAACAATACTATATCGGCATCTTGCTCAATAGCTCCCGATTCTCTTAGGTGTGTAAGTTGCGGTTTTTTCATATTGCCGGTAGAAGACTCTGCTTGTCGGCTCAGCTGAGCCAATGCTATTATAGGTATGTCTAAGTCTTTGGCTATCGCCTTTAGAGAACGAGATATTTCTGCCACCTCCTGCTCTCTGTTGCCCTTTATCTCCTTACTACCTGTCATCAACTGCAAATAGTCTATTATCAGCATTTTTACACCATTGGTTTTTACCAGCCTGCGCGCCTTGGCTCTCAATTCTACAATAGACAAGGAAGGGGTGTCGTCTATATAAATTGGGGCATTCAGCAAAGGCCTTATCTGGGCATCGAGCTGCGACCAATCACCTTGCCTCATCTTCACACTTCCCTTTATTTTTTCGGAAGGGAGGCCGGATTCTGCTATCAACAATCTCTCTATTAACTGTGTTGGAGCTTGCTCCAAAGAGAAGAAGGCTATCGGTATATTAAATTCAACAGCCATATTTCTGGCCATAGTAAGCACAAATGCCGTTTTTCCCATACCCGGGCGGCCTGCTATAATTACCAAGTCAGAAGGATGCCAGCCGTATGTAATTTTATCTAACGCCATATAACCGCTCTTGAGGCCGGTCTGCCCATCTTCTTTACTCTGCAACTCCTCCAGTGTAGTAAGTTTATTCTTTATGATTTCTGCTATAGACTGCTCTCGGCGACTCATGTTTTTCTCAGACAAGTCGAACAGCCGCTGCTGCAAAGAGTTCAGCAAATCATCCACAGGCTCAGACTCGTCGTAAGACTTGCGAAGAGAATCGTTTGTTATGCTTATGACTTCTCGCTGAATATACTTATCTACCAAAATTTTGGCATAATAATGTACATGCACGGCAGCACCTATATCGGAAGTTAGGCGAGTTAGATAATCCAAACCACCGGCCGCATCAAAATCTCCATTCAGTTTAAGCCGCTCGGCCACCGTCATCATATCTATCGGCATAGAAGCACTGCTCAAATTACTTATAGCCCTATAGATAAGCTTATTCTCTGCCTTATAAAAACAATCTTCTTGCAGTACTGTTAAAAGTTCTTCTATTATATCCTGATCCAACATCATAGCCCCAAGCACAGAAGCTTCTACCTCCGTAGCTTGCGGTACTTTTACTCCATGTTCTAATGCAGAGATCTCGATATCTATCTCTTTTTTGTTGCTCTGTTTTACTGTTTTTGCCATTTACTCTTATGCATTATTCAGTTTATCCAAGGCTCTCAGAATAGCCTCCACGCCAAATGCTATTTCTTCGTCAGATATACATAGGGGCGGTGCTATTCTAAACGATGTGGGCTGAAACAAAAACCAATCTGTGATCACCCCCTCATCAAGTAGTAAATATAGCATTTTTTTTGCCAGACTTTCATCGCCCAAATCCACAGCAATCAGCAAACCTGCTGCACGAATCTCTTTTACAGCGGGATGCCCTATAAGAGAATCTACTATCTTTTTAGATTTACGATTTACTTCTGCCACCCAGTTTTGAGTGAGCAAAAGTTTCAGAGCGGCTAAAGCGGCGGCACAGCACACAGGATGGCCTCCAAAGGTGGTTATATGCCCCAAGGCCGGCTTAGTTTGCCAACTCTGCATTCTTTGTGGGCTGGTAACCATGGCGCCAAGAGGCATCCCCCCTCCTAAAGCCTTTGCAAGAGTTAGAATATCGGGCTCTACCCCAAATTTCTGAAAGGCAAACATACTGCCTGTTCGGCCAAAGCCTGTCTGCACCTCATCAAAAATCAGCAGGGCGCCGGTTTGAGTGCATCGCTGCCTCAAAGCCTCCAGAAAGCCCGACTGAGGCACTTGTACCCCACCCTCCCCCTGAACAGGCTCTATAATTACTGCCGCAGTTTCTTCGGTTATCGCCTTCAGCGATTCTTTATTATTAAACTCTATATGCTCTACAAGAGGAAGCAATGGGCGGAAAGACCCCTTGAAATACTCGCTGTCCATTAGGCTGAGAACTCCCTGAGTGCTTCCATGATACGCATTCTTGCAAGAGACTAAACGGTATCTGCCGGTTATTCTTTTGGCAAGCTTTACAGCCGCTTCGTTAGCCTCGCTTCCACTGTTTACATAGTAAACACTTTGCAACGAAGGAGGAAGAATAGAGCAAAGCAAAGTTGCATGCTCCACCTGAGGCGCCTCTATCATTTCTCCATAAACCATCAGGTGGGCATAATCTTCCACCTGACGCTTAACTGCATCTATAATTTCTCTTCTTCCATGCCCTACGTTACTTACAGAAACTCCAGAAATAAAGTCGAGATACTTTTTAGTTTCCGAATATAAAAAAACACCCTCCGCCTTTACTATAGTTAAACCTAAGGGGGCGGAGGATGTTTGTCCTACGTGCTTGAAGAAGAGATCCCTGAGTATATAGGACTCTTGCTCCATATCTGTTTATTGTTTCTTCTTTGATGTTGCCTTCTTTGCCGGTTTTGAAGCTTCCTCTTCAACAACATTCTCTGCATATCTTGAGCTTACCAAAATTCTTCCACAGTATTCGCATACCACAATCTTTTTGCTCTCATCTATATCTATTTGCCTCTGCGGTGGAATTTTATTGAAACAGCCGCCGCAAGCACCTCTTACTACGGTTACTACGGCCATTTTATTTCTTACGTTGCCCCTTACCTTCTCATAGGCGGCCAACATTCTGCTATCTATAAAACTCTTATGTTCTTCGCTCATCTGTTGCAGCTGCTCTATCTCTTTCTCCGTTTCTTTAGCTATGTTAGCCAGCTCATTACGCTTAACTTCCAAATCTGCCTCACGGCTTTTCATATCGGCAGACAAAAGTGCAAGAGCCTCTTTTTTAGCTACCATATTCTTTGCGCCGTCGTTAGCCTTTTTCTCTGCCAACTGCACTTCCAACTGCTGAAACTCTATTTCCTTTGAAATAGACTCAAACTCTCGATTATTGCGCACATTGTTTCTTTGCTGCTCGTATTTCTTTATGGAAAGGTGGCACTCTTCCACCTTATGTTTCTGATCTGAGATAAACGCTTCTATTTCCTTGATTTCTTTTTGTATAGCAGCCTGCTTTGTTTTTAGACCGGCTACTTCATCTTCGAGGTCTCTAACCTCTAAAGGCAACTCGCCCCTCAATAGATAAATGGCATCTATTTTGGAGTCTGTTTGTTGCAGTAAATACAACTGATGGAGTTTCTTCTCCATTTCTACTGCATCTGCGTTTTTTGTCGAAATCTGAAGTGATGTAAAAGTTTCCCCGCTCAGTGCAGGATTTGCTTTAGTTTTTTTTGTTGCCATATCAAAAATAAAATATAGGGCTAGTATCTGCCTCGCTCAATAGGACGGCAAATTTAGGAAAATTTTTCTTAATTATGCTTTTCAGTAAGTTTACGGCAGGTAGTTCGCTATAATGATGCCCCACATCTATAACCATAAAACCTTTTGGAGAGTAAAAGTTATGATGCGTAACATCGCCGGTAACAAGTACTTGAGCCCCAGCTGCAAGCGCATCGGCAATGCTCCCCTGCCCGCCTCCGCTGCTTACCGCCACTCTGTTAATTTTAGAGGCTATAGGCGCAGATGTTCTCACATTTGCAGTGCCGAAGGCCTTCTTTACACTCTCAATAAACTTTCCGGCTGTTATCGGCTTTGCAAGATTCCCTACTCTGCCAAAACCGTCTTTGCTCAACACTGCACACTTTTTTAATAGTAGTCGGTCTGCCATTATATCATTCAGGCCGCCGGAAGCCTTATCCAAAGGTGTATGAGAAGAATAAACCGTTATGCCCTTGCGTATAGCAAGCATTATAGAATCCGAGCGTGGTTCGCCCTCTAAAATAGAAAGACAAGGTTTATGAACAATCAAAGGATGGTGAGTTACTATAATATCGCACCCCTTATCCACGGCTTCTTGCACTACAGCAAAGCTACAATTTAGGGCAACAAGAGCCTTAGATACATATTTTGCAGGGTTGCCTATTGTAAAACCGCTGTTATCCCATTCGGCCTGTGTTGCAAGAGGGGCAAACTTCTCTATGGCCTCAGCTATCTTGTATGCCTGAATCTTCATTGTTTTCTATATCTTCTAAGTCTTGTGGATAATCGTCTGGAATATCTTCGTTTTCAGAGGCAATAGCCAGCAGTTTGGCTTTAATGGAACGCAGCCTCTCTATAATTTCTAACTTTCTGTCTGCACCAGACAGGTTCTGCTTCATTCTAAGACACGCACCTTCCAATGTCATGCCCGATTCCTTAACCAGATGATGTATCATCTTAAATGTCTCAACATCTTTCTGAGTAAAAAACCTATTGCCTTTTTTGTTACGCACAGGCTTTATGAAAGACGAAAACTTATCGCTCCAGAACCTGACTAAAGAGGTATTCTCTCCAAGTATCTTGGCAACCTCTCCTACAGAATAGTATAACTTACCTTCCTCCATACCGTGCAAAAGTACACAACAAGACCGACTAATCCAAAGACTGACCGCTGTTTTCTGCCTTATGCAGTGCCAAAGAATAAGCATCCGGATTTAGAGATGCAAAGAAATAGCATACCGGATTTACCTTTTTGCTGTCAAATAAAACTTCATAATGGAGGTGTGGAGTTATTGTTCTGCCACTCAGCCCCACGCAAGCAATACGAGTGCCTCTGGAGAGAGTGTCGCCAACCTTCACCACAATATCTTCTAAATGAGCGTAACGAGTAACATAACCATTTAGATGATCTATCTCAATTACTTCTCCCTCAGACCTGTCTGACCTCCTAACAGAAGCCACAACCCCATCTGCCGAGCAAATTACAGGCTTACCTTGCTCACTCGCGATATCTACCCCACTATGCCATACCACACTCTTGATAAAAGGATTTACCTTTCTTCCTACAGAAGCTCCTATAGACTCCACTCCACAACCTACTACCGGAATAATAGATGGGATATGCTGGCTACTGCTGCCTAAATAAGCCAGATTGCTCTTTATAGAATCTATTTGCTCATTTACCCTTTTTGCCAAAATAAGAGTTCTGCCAATATCCAAATTATGCCCCATTTCTAAATGATACATATCTTCTATGGGATAGGTTCCGAATATAGATTTATAAATCTTTCCGTCTTTTGCCTCTAAAAGTTTTATTGCGGTATCGGCTTCTCTCACCTGCTGTTCAAGAGTATCGAGATACCGTGCCCTACGCCTGTTTTCTTTAAGCATACGAGCATCTTCGCCATAATATATCATATTAGCTAACAATGTATAATAGATTACCGCCAAGGGTATGCTCGCTAAAAAATATCGCAACAATCGCCTAACGCTCATTTTGAATCCTCCCTAATTAAACGCGAATACTCCTCACTACTCATATTGCTGTCGAAAAAGTTGATGGGATTAACCTTTCTTCCCATATATTCTACCTCATAGTGCAGGTGTGGGCCCGTGCTCTTTCCGGTAGAACCCATATAGGCTATCTTATCGCCCCTCTTTACTCTATCTCCCTGATGAACAAGCACACTGTGCAGGTGCGCATATCTCGATTTATAACCAAAGCCGTGATTGATAACTATTTCGTTGCCGTAGCCTGTAAACTTTATATCTACTTTTTCCACTTGTCCATCTCCTGTAGCATAAATTTCTGTGCCCTGCTTGCCGGCCAAATCTACACCGGAATGAACTTTGGCAGCACCATTCATAGGATCTGAGCGCACTCCAAAACGGCTGGTAATATGTATCTTATTTAAGAAAACAGGAGGTATGGAAGGCACGCAGGCAGACATTTTTCCGGCACTTTCTACCATAGGTTCCATAATATGATAGCTATGGTCTAATTGGGCTATCATCTCATATAACTGACTTATAGTATAATTAAAAACTATTTGAGTATCAGTCTGTTCTATACCAAAAGATGAACGATATATGCTATTGTCTCTTTCGTTAAGTTCTTCTATACGATAGAAAAGATTATGCATTTTTTCCTCTATATTCTTCTGGCGTATATCCAACATTGCAGCCCGCTCTTCTAACTGCATTCGCCGAGGAGTTTTAAGATTAAACACTTCTACATACAAAAAGTAATAGACAACAAAGGCCACAAGGCTCAAAGCAAAGAGCCAGCCTCCATGTTCCAACAGCTTAGTCAAGCCTTTCTTATCTATGTCTTTATTGATTTTATCCAATAAATGTTATTTTTGTATGTTTTGCACCAATTGCAAAAACCGTACTAATTTTTTTACGAATAATAATTAAATAGGTTCTTTATGGAATCAAAACTCATCAGAAAAACATTTCTGGAATTTTTCCGGCAGAAAGAACATACCATTGTGCCAAGTGCTCCAATGGTTATCAAAAACGATCCTACACTTATGTTCACCAATGCCGGAATGAACCAGTTTAAAGATATATTTCTGGGCAATACCACTCCCTTTGCCCGCCGCGCTGCAGATACACAAAAGTGCCTGAGGGTAAGCGGAAAGCACAACGACTTAGAAGAAGTGGGCATAGACACCTACCACCATACTATGTTTGAAATGCTGGGCAACTGGAGCTTTGGCGATTACTTTAAGAAAGAAGCTATAGAATGGAGTTGGGAGTTGCTCACTAAAGTGTTCAAGATAGATCCAAACAGGCTATATGCTACGGTATTTGAAGGCTATGAGCCAGATGGTTTAGGAACAGACGAAGAGGCTCGCAGCAACTGGTTGTTATATCTGCCACAAGACAGGGTTCTACTTGGAAGCAAGAAAGATAACTTCTGGGAAATGGGAGAAACCGGTCCTTGTGGCCCTTGCAGCGAAATTCATATAGACCTCCGAAGCGATGAAGACAGAGCTAAGATACCTGGGAGAGAGCTGGTAAATAAGTCTAATCCGTTGGTTATAGAAATCTGGAACCTTGTGTTTATGCAGTATAACCGCAAGGCCGACGGAAGTCTTGAAAAACTACCACATCACAATGTAGATACAGGAATGGGATTTGAAAGGCTTTGCATGGCCCTGCAAGGCAAAACCAGCAACTACGATACAGATGTATTTACTCCTCTGATTTCTAAAATAGGAGAAATTGCCGGCAAAGATTACGCTACCGCAAACGAGAAAACAAGAATTGCAATGAGAGTGGTTTCCGACCATGTTAGAGCAATTACATTTTCTATAGCAGATGGCCAGTTGCCTTCTAATGTAAAAGCCGGATATGTTATTAGAAGAATTCTCAGGAGGGCTGTCAGATACGCCTACACATTTCTGAATGTAAAGGAACCCCTATTGTACAAACTCGTACCTACTCTTGTAGGACAGATGGGCGATTCTTTTCCGGAGATAGAAAAACAGCAAGACCTTATTTCCAAGGTAATAAAAGAAGAAGAAGATTCTTTCTTGCGTACTCTTGAAAGAGGAATACGCCTTATGGACGAACTCGTTAGCAAATGTAAACAAGAGGGCAAAAATACTATAAACGGCACAGATGCCTTTGTACTGTACGATACTTTCGGTTTTCCTATAGACCTTACTGAGCTGATTGCAAAGGAAAACGGGTTGGAGGTAGAACACTCCGGCTTTGAGGCAGAGTTAAAAAAGCAGAAAGAGCGGAGCCGTAATGCAGATGCCAAGCAAGAAGGAGATTGGATTAACGTGTCTTCTTCCGATGAAGAATCTATATTTACAGGCTACGATACAACCTCAGAAAATTCAGTTAAGATTCTGCGCTACCGCCAAGTTAAAACCAAGGGTAAAGATCTATACCACATTGTGCTCAACCAAACCCCGTTCTATGCAGAGAGCGGTGGACAAGTAGGAGACTCCGGTTTTATAGAAAATCCAAGCAATTCAGAAAAGATTAAGGTTATAAATACCGTAAAAGAAAACGGACTCTCCATACACGTTACAGAAAAACTACCTTCCGATATCTCGGCTTGTTTTACAGCAAGTATAGACGAAGATAAAAGGCTTGCCACAGCAGCAAATCACAGTGCTACACACCTGTTAGATTTTGCATTGAGAAAGATTTTGGGTACCCACATAGAACAAAAGGGTTCGTTTGTAAGCCATCAGGTTCTCCGATTTGATTTTTCTCATTTTGAAAAAGTTCAGCCAGATAAACTGCGGCAGGTAGAACAATTGGTAAACTCCCTTATAAGAGCAGACATAAAGCAGGTAGAATTGCGAGATGTGCCTATTGAAGAAGCTAAAGAATTAGGAGCTATTGCCTTGTTCGGAGAAAAATATGGCAGCAGAGTGAGGGTTATAAAATTTGCAGACAGTGTAGAGTTCTGCGGCGGCACCCACATTCCTTCAACCGGCATGATAGGCTACTTTAAGATTATTTCCGAAAGTGCCATTGCTGCAGGAGTAAGAAGAATTGAGGCTACTACCGGAAAGAATGCAGAAGACATGATTTATGCGGCAGAAGATATGATACAGAGCCTTAAAGAATTATTTAAGAATGCTCCTAATGTATTAGACAGCGCCAAAAGACTGATGATGGAAAACGAACAGTTCCGCAAAGCTGCCGAAGACATGATGAAGGAAAGAGCCATCGCCATAAAAGAAAAGGTAAAAAATGCGGCAGAAAATATAAATGGCATAGATTTTATTACACTCAAGGGAGCATATCCTATGGAGGTGCTTAAAACAGTTGCTACTATGTTGAGGGCTGAATGCAAGAATACGGTGTTTGCCGCCGGTATCACAGACCCTGCAAAGCCCGGTCTGGTGCTGATGTACACAGACGATTTAGTTACAAAGGGCATGAATGCAGGCAACGACATACGCCCTGCAGCCAAGTTTATCAATGGAGGCGGAGGCGGACAACCGTTTTTTGCAAGCGCAGGAGGAAAAAATGCAGAAGGCATAGAAGCAGCCTTGGAGAGCATAAAAAAAACGCTAAGCCAATAAAAACAAAGAATGAGCAACGGCCAAGAAACAAAACAATCGTTATCAAGAAGAATATCGGATTCGATAGATAACTTCTTGCGTAAAATCGGGGTAAAAACCCTCGATTTGTACATGTTCAAGTCTTTCTTGGGGCCGTTTGCCATGACATTTGCCATAGTAACATTTATTTTGGTAATGCAGTTTCTATGGCTCTATATAGACGAATTGGTAGGCAAAGGATTGGGTTTTAGGGTAATAGCCCAGTTCTTAATATGGGGTAGTTTTACTCTAATTCCGTATGCCCTACCACTGGCAACCCTTTTGGCTTCTATAATGACAATGGGTACTCTGGGAGAAAACTCCGAACTTCTTTCTATGAAGGCCGCCGGCATCTCCCTTCAGAGAATCATAAGACCACTAAGCTATATGGCTGTAATTATTGTGATAGGAGCCTTTTTTGCCTCCAATAATCTTATCCCGATAGCTTGGAATAAAATATACACACTTAGAGAAGATATTACCAACACCAAAGAAGAAATTAAAATTCCTGTTGGTATATTTTACGATGGAATAGATGGTTACTCCATTCGAGTTGGAAGCCGAGACGATGATATGCTGATGCATCAGATAATGATTTACAACCACTCCAAAGAGAATGGAAACTCAGACCTTACCATTGCAGACTCCGGAAGATTCTCCATTACTCCAGACAAAAAAGGATTGCTGATTTCTCTGTATAATGGGGTTAATTATCAAGAAGAGAATCAAAGAACCTACTCCGATACATCTCTCAATCTGCAAAAAATCAAATTCAGTTTTCAACAGATTGTAGTGCCTTTGGAAAACTATGCTTTTACCGGTTCAAAAGAAGGACGGTTTGGCAACGAGGTAATGGCAAAGAATATAGCGCAACTCCGTCACGACAGAGATTCACTTGTAATGGCCAACGATTCTTCCATGAATCACCATGTTCGCCGAGCCACCCATGCAGATTGGCTGTATCATCAAGACCAACTGGATACATCCAGAAACAAAGGCTTTAGAGAAAGTTTTAAGACAGAAGAGCTATACCATTGGAAGTCTGCCGTGGATAAAGCTACCGCATACTCCAGCGTTTATTCTGCTCTAAATAACGAGTTACACGCTTATAGTTTCCACCATGCACAGATTTTCCAAACAGCCTATCCACTAAGAAGAACCATAATAGAAACATACCGCAAGTTTACCCTCAGCCTCGCCTGTCTGATATTCTTTTTTATAGGTGCTCCGATAGGTGCTATAGTAAGAAAGGGAGGTTTGGGCACTCCGGCTATAATATCCATTCTGTTCTTTGTACTCTACTGGGTTATAGACATAAGCGGAAAGAAGCTGGCAAACGATGGCGCAATTTCGCCGTTTATAGGATCTTTTATTTCTACATTGATTCTGGCACCCCTTGCAGCATTTCTAACATGGAAGTCTATACAAGACTCTTCTATCTTTAACATGAATCTTTTCTTCAAGAATGTAAAAGATTTCTTTGCAAGGCTGTTCAGCAAAACCAAGAGATTGCAGCACAGATTAAACAAACAACAGATTCTGCGCAGAGAAAAAGAAATAGAAGAACGCGCCCACAAACAAAACGATACACTACAGAAATAGCGCATTACACAAATGAAAGATTCTCTCAAAATCATATACATGGGCACTCCGGAATTTGCGGTTGCTCCCCTAAAAGCCTTGCTCGATGCAGGCTACAACATTCCGGCAGTAGTTACTGTTCCAGACAAGCCAAAAGGCAGAGGCTTGCAAATGTCGCAGAGCCACATAAAAGAATTTGCACTCCAATATAGCGGCAAAAAGATAGATATTCTGCAGCCCGAAAAACTCCGTAACGAAGAGTTTTTACAACAACTTAAAAGCTATGATGCAGATCTTTTTATTGTAGTGGCCTTTAGAATGTTACCGGATGTGGTGTGGAAGATGCCCAAGTTAGGAACCTTTAATCTGCATGCCTCACTACTGCCAAAATTCAGAGGGGCTGCTCCTATAAATTGGGCTATTATACAAAGAGAAAAAGAAACCGGAGTTACTACTTTTTTTATAGACCACAATATAGATTCCGGCAATATTCTCCTGCAATCAACAACCAAAATAGAAGAAAGAGAAACAGCCGAAACTCTGCATAATCGCCTGATGGAAATGGGCAGTAAACTGATTCTCCAAACCGTGCAGGGCATAGAAAACAATTCTATTACTCCGCAGCCGCAAGATACTTCGCTGCTCAGCCCCCACATAACCCAAGCTCCCAAGCTAAATAAAACAAATTGCAGAATAAACTGGCATACAAGTGCGGAAGATGTTGATGCTCAAGTAAGAGGGCTTTGCCCATATCCTGCCGCAATAACAACTCTTAAAACCTCAAAGGGAGATAATATAGAGCTCAAAATCTTTTCCACAGAAATTGTCAAAGAGTTAGAGAAGTCTGCAAAACTTTGCGGCAAAGCATGGATATCCAATCAATCTATTTTTGTGCAGTGCAATACAGGAGTAGTAGAAATAACTTCACTGCAACCGGCCGGCAAAAAACGCATGGGAACTAAAGATTTTATAAACGGGCAAAGGCATCTTATAGAAGACGATAATCTATTTTTTGCCTAATACAAAACACCGAGCCGCATGAAAGCTTCTCAGAAAACAAGCACCTCAGACACCAATGCTGTTTCTAACATCATTATTCTCTGCGATGGAGATTTTCCTACCCAAGGCCCCGGATTACAAGTTCTCAGACAAGCTGCCCAAGCCAAAGAAGAATACACTGTTATAGCCTGCGACGGAGCCTTTTTGCACTTATTGCAAAACAACATAAAGTGCGATTATATTGTAGGCGATATGGATACTCTGCCCAAAAAATATCATAGGCAGTTCAAACAAATAATCCACAAAGAAGAAGAACAAGATTATAACGATTTGGCAAAAGCTTTCCGATTTGCAAATGCCCTGATAGAAAAAGATATTAAGTTGCATAAAGGGCTAATGACAAACCAAATAACATCACGAAAGAAAAACACCTCACACGCTCCGCAAGAAGCTCTATATCTAACCAACAATAAGCTTATAATCAAACCGAAATCTGTTTACAACATCACAATTCTCGGAGCTACCGGAAAAAGAGAAGACCACGCATTAGGCAATATCTCCTACCTGCCGGACTTTGCTAAAACCCTGAGAGAAAAATTCCCTTCAACACCAGTTAATATCTGCATGATAACAGATTATGGAGTATTTGTTCCAATACTCGGTACCACAAAAATTAAAGGCTTGCCAGGCAGTAAGCTCTCTATCTTCTCCTTCGATCAAAGCCTTCGGATATGCTCTACGGGCCTAATGTACAAGACACACGATGTAGTATTTGATATGTGGTGGAAGGCCACACTAAACATCTTCAGAACTCAAAACGCGCTGCTAAAATTCAGCCATCCGGCCAAAGCCTTGCTCTATTTTCCGTTCTAAAAACGCTACGAAAACGACCCTTTTCGATAAGCTAAATCTTGAATATCGCTTATTTTGCAAACTGTATGCAAATAAATTTGTAAGTCTTTTTCTGAAATCTTTTTTGCGTATATTGCGGTATAATAGTTAATACATCACTCCGTGTTATTGTTTTCCTATTTATAATACAGAAGCGTAGTTCCTTTTATTTAATAACACTATGACTAATTAATATACTCATATTATGAAAAA